>JAFUNW010000378.1 GCA_017472905.1 Bacteroidaceae bacterium | reverse complement strand
GGCGTTTATCCAAGTTGTCGCGCATTACGGTGTTTCATATTGTGAAAGTACAAACCGAGAGTGCGCAAATCTCCAAGATTGTGAGTCCTCATACTTTTCGCCATTCTTTTGCTACCCATTTATTGGAAGGTGGTGCCAATTTGAGAGTGATTCAAGTTATGCTAGGACATGAAAGTATTTCTACTACAGAAATTTATACTCACATAGAGAATAGCAGATTGCGAGAGGAAATTCTTCTGCATCATCCAAGAAATATCAAATATCGTCAACAACAAAAATTTGGAAAATGAATCCGACAACTGTTTTACAGGCAAAATCCGACCCTATGGGGCAGGCTATATCAGACTTTTATACGATGGGAAAAGCCGCTCGTTTGCGTGTGTTTTCATCTTTATTTGAAGAGGATGAAATACCAGTCAGCCAACTATTTCGTACAATCGAAGAGATGCCGGTTTTAGAGCAGGAAGCTCTGAAAATGGCAAAGGGGAGAATTTTGGATGTCGGAGCCGGAAGCGGTTGCCACACATTGGCTTTACAGGATATGGGGAAAGATGTCGTAGCTATTGACATTTCTCCGCTTTCCGTAGAAACCATGAAAAAGCGGGGGGTGCGAGCGTGCTGTTTAAGCAATTTGTTTGACGAACGGTTCGGAGAAACATTCGATACGATTTTGATGTTGATGAATGGGTCGGGCATTGTCGGACGGTTAGACAATCTTCCACAGTTTTTTAAAAGAATGAAGCAAATGCTTCGACCCAACGGACGAATTTTAATGGATTCGAGTGACTTACGCTATATTTTTGAAGAGGAAGATGGTTCTTTTCTTGTAAATTTAGCTGATAAATACTATGGCGAAGTTGATTTTCGTATGCAATACAAGGGTGTCCGAGGGGATTCGTTCGATTGGCTTTATATTGATTTTGAAACATTAAGCTATCACGCCGGTCTCAACGGTTTTCAAGCCAGTCTTGTCCGAATGGGAATGCATTACGATTATTTGGCCGAGCTTACTCTCTTATAACCAAGTTGTCTTCCTGCATTCGTTTCATGTATTGTTGGATAACAGCTTTAAGTTCTTTCTCCATATCTTTTTGTGAAAGAACGCGCCCTAATAGATTGTGTTTCTGGAAAGGGTCGTTTTTGAAGTCATAAACAGCTTTCACTTCGGAGCCGTCAAACTGTAGTACATAATCGCCTTTGAAATACTGATAAATACCATTCAGGTAATTGACTGCAAATCGTTCTTCAGTCGGTGTGTGCAGTAAATCAGAGCCGAAAGCAACGAATGGCTTGTCGTAGTTCAAATAGCTTAAAACCGTAGGCATGATGTCTATTTGTTGCACCAATCCGGTGTCGCGTCCGGTTAATCCGGCTCCCGGATCATAAAAAATAATGGGTACGGCAAACAGCCCATAATCTGTTTGGTAAAGGGGCATGTCCGTATCGTTCGTATGGTCGGCCGTAATGACAAACAATGTGTTTTTAAACCAAGGCTCGTGAGCTGCTTTTTCAAAGAAAAGACGCAAAGCATTGTCACTATAGCGAATGCATTTATGAATCGGCATTCTACCCTCCGGAAACGTGTTTTTATATTTTTCGGGAATGGCATACGGATGGTGGGAAGAGGCGCTGAACATTGCGGCTGCAAAAGGTTGCTTGAAGCTGTTTAAACGGTTGCAGAAGAATTGGAAAAACTCTTCGTCCCAAATGGCCCAAGTGCCATCGAAATCAATGCTGCCCTTTGAGATGCTATCGGATTCATATTCCGTACGTCCGTAGTATTCCGCAAAACCTGTAGATTTGGCAAAAGCCTGAAATCCCATAGAGCCGTTGGCAGCTCCGTGAAAGAAAGCCGTATGGTATCCCTTTTTCTTTAATTCACCGGCTATTCCACTCACTTCGTTCAAAGCGGCCGGGGTTACAAAAAATGGTTCTACAAACATCGGGATTCCTGATAATACCGAGGGCATGCCATCAATGCTTTTGCGTCCGTTTCCGAAAGCATGTTCAAACGTGTAGCTGCGAGGAATCAGATAATCCAAAAAGGGAGTATAGCTCTCCTTGTCAGTCTGTTCGACCGAACTCGGGCGTAAGGCTCCGATGTATTCTCTACTGAAGCTTTCAAGAATGAATACAACGACATTTTTCGGCGTGAATCGTGCCGAGTCTTGCGGATAGTGAACCGGACTATAAAGACTAAGCATTTCCGCGTCAGATAGGAAACGCGGATTTTCAAACGGTTCTTTTCCGATTGTGCGTATGATAGAGAAGGGCGTATTCAGTACGATAGCTGCTTCAACCGGACGATTGATGTATTGATTTGCATTGCTGATGGTTATGGGACGAACCGCACGACCTATTCCGCCACGTATGGCAAAAATGCAAAGCGGGATGGTCAACAATAGCAGACAAATCTGTATCGGATAATAGACACGTAGGTTGGGTTTACGCAATTCGGACGGAAAGCGATAAAGACGCCAAATGGCCCAAATAAATACGAAAAACAAAACCGTCAGATACCAATGGTTTACCAATTCAGCACCTAGAATCTTGCCAATGTTTCCTTCATGGCTGAATTCGCTGAATATCGTAGCGGTTGTGCGGCGGCCGGTATAACGGAAATATATCATATCGGCCAAATTTGCAATCAAGGCGATGGCATTGAGGAAGACAAACACCAATTTCGAAACAATCTGATAGCCTCTTTTCTCTTTGCCTATCCAGGGAATAAGCATCAATAAGATATACAGGCCATTGACATATACCAAAGCAGAAGCATCAAAAAACAACCCACCCTTAAACATGTTTAGTAACAAATCAAGGGAGAGATGCCCGGCATAATAATGATAGTTTACGGCTAAAAAAAGAATGCGGCATAGTTGGAAACACCCAAACGACAAAAGTAAATTACAGAGCATTGCCCATGCCACATTAAAGGGAGTGTCTTCTATTCTTCTGCTCATATATTTATCTATTTCTACCTATTAACGAAGTTTAGGCTACAAAAGTACACAATAATCTGAAAAAAGCCCTTACTTTGCATCGTTTTTACCTGTGAAAAAAGAGAAATATGAAAAAAAGAATCCTGTTTTTGCTTGCTTTATTTTGCTCATTGACAATCCTTTTTGTGCTTCAAAAGCCTTTGTTTATTTCCTGTAATGCGTCCGAGGCATTGAACTTGAAAGATTATCTCGATGTCATGTATCACGGCATATCTTTGGATGCAACGATGGCAGGATACCTTTGTATCATTCCTTTGTTGCTGACTTTGGTTAGTGTTTGGCTTCATTCGTTTGCTTTACGGAAATGGCTTTTGCCCTATTATTGGCTGATAGCGTTGTTTTTGGCGATTATTTTTGTAGCAGATTGCGCCTTGTATGCTTTTTGGGGATTCAAGCTCGATGCCACCATCTTCAATTACCTTGATTCTCCCGGCGAAGCTTTTGCAAGTGTTTCCGTTGGTTACATTCTGATTCGATTGATTTTGGTTCTTCTGTGTGCCTTTGTATGGGTGTATATCTTACGTTGCGTCACTCCTCGTCAGCTCATTTCTTGCAAACGGCGTGTAGCAACTTCCGCATTGCTTTTGTTGATGGGAGGAGGATTGTTTATCGTAATTCGTGGAGGAGTGAGCGAGTCTACGGCCAATATCGGGCAGGTATATTATAGTAGCAATCAGTTTTTGAATCATGCTGCCGTCAATCCTTGTTTCAGTCTCCTCTCTTCTTGGGGAAAGAACGAGCGCTTCGAGGATATGTATGACTTTTTTTCAGAAGAAGAACGGGCTTCTCTTTTTGACGGATTATATCCGGCATCCCGGGATAATGACGGACAGACAACTTCGTTGCTAAAGACTCATCGTCCCAATATCCTGTTAATCATGCTTGAGGGGTTTGGCGGTTCGTTTGTCGAATCGTTGGGAGGAGTCGAAGGTGTAGCCCCCAATCTCGATACTTTAAGGCATGAAGGCGTTTGGTTTACGAATCTGTATGCCAACAGTTATCGCACCGATCGAGGGACTATCAGCATTTTGAGTGGCTATCCCGGGCTTCCGAAAACCTCTGTAATGAAAATACCGGCTAAAAGCCGAACGCTTCCCTCCATTGCAGGAAAGCTGGCTGAAGCAGGGTATCAAACAGACTTTCTGTATGGAGGAGATATTAATTTCACCAACATGAAAAGCTATCTATTAGGTTCTGGGTATCAACGCGTTACTGCCGATACGGATTTCACGATTCGCGAACGAAATAGCAATGCATGGGGGGTGAATGACGACATTACTTTCGAACATCTCTATAACACGTTGTGTCAACGGACGGACACGACTGCTCGTTGGTTTACTACATTCTTGACGCTCAGCAGCCACGAACCTTTTCAAGTGCCGTTTAACCGTTTTCCGGACGATCCGATATTAAACTCTTTTGCCTATACTGATAGTTGTTTGGGGAATTTCATCAATCGGCTGAAAAAAGAAAAACTGTGGGACAATCTGTTGATTATTTGTTTGCCCGATCATGGAGTCACTTATCGTCCGGCAGGGTTGAACAACCATACGGATCCGCGTGTTTTCCATATCCCCATGCTTTGGCTGGGTGGAGCTGTTAAAAAGCCTTGTACGATTCAAACTCTTGCCAGTCAAACCGATTTGCCGGCAACCCTTTTGAATCAGTTGAATATCGAGCACGTTGATTTTCTTTTCAGTCGGGATGTCCTAAGCAGCAATTACCTCTATCCGTTTGCTTTCTATACGTTCAATAATGGATTGGGATTTCGAGACAGTACCGGCATTTCTGTTTATGATAACGATGCTCAAAAAGCCATTTTCGAACATCCCGAGTCTCCGAACGGAGAAATTTCTTTGCGCATGAAGCGTGGCCAAGCAATTTTGCAATCGGTTTTTGACGATTTGGGCGGAAGATAGTCTGTTCTCATTTCATCGAAAAAATGTAATAAAACATCGAAAAAAGTAGGTAAAAACCCTGCTTCCCGACCATAAACACCCCGCAAACGAACGCGAATTGCGAAGAATGGAGGTGCAAAGTTTGCGAAAATCGCCCCATTTGTGGGATAAGAGAGACGCACCGGTGACAGGTAAACGCTTCGAAGACTATCTCCATCTCGCTCAACAAACGATGGAGGCGTTTGC
>JAFUNW010000377.1 GCA_017472905.1 Bacteroidaceae bacterium | reverse complement strand
CTTTTCACGTAGAGAGGTTAATACTGATTCTTTATCTGTACCGATAGCACAAACGATTCCACTGCCTGTAATACTGATACCTTTAGCCATAAATTACGTCAAGCTTATTTCTTTTTGTTTTCAAATACGTATTTGGCAATGTTTTCTATGTTGGTGAAAATGGCTTTTCCCTCTGCTGCATTAGCCAAACGTATACCATATTGTTTTTCTAGTAAAACAATAATTTCCAATGCATCAATAGAATCTAATCCCAAACCATCTCCAAATAGAGGAGCTTGTGAGTCAATATCCTCTGGGGTTAAATCATCCAATCTAAGAACTTCAATTAACTGTTCTTTGAGTTTTAATACTAATTCTTCCATACTAAAAATTATTTATTGATTATATACATTTCTGTTTCAAAATTTTCATCAGAGTGATACTCAATCCATCCGGCCAGAATTGTTTCAATATTTTCATCTAAAAATGAAGCTTGCAAAATTCGTGTGATAATTTCGGTGTTTTTTTCGGGCAAAATATAGAAGCAGGTTTCTCCACAATATCCATTACGGATCGCAATTTCTCCATTTACTATATTAGGTAAAGTGTATACAAATTCTGATGGTGATGGGAAATAATTATCTGTATCTGAAATAGTTTCCAGATATTCTTTGTCTGCATGGATAGTTCCACTTTTATTGAAAAGAATAACAGCTCGTTTCTCGTTTCGAATAAAACGTTCTTGATTTTCTTGGGTTAATATGATTTCTGACGCAATAAAACCTAGACGGGCAAGTCCGTCCATTTTATAATACTTTGGATAATTTCCTATTTTATTCTTGTACAACCAATTTAAGGTGTTGCTTTTTGTCTCGATTTCCTGTTTTACATTGTCTACTTCTAAAATTCTTGGAGTCAGATATAGTTTATGAGCAACATTCATATTTAACACATTAAACTTTAAATCCGTTTTTTCTTCATGAGACAAATGAATTGCGGCATTGCAACCTCCAAAACCTGATATGATCTTTATAAAATTACTTTTTTGCGTTAAAATATTGTTTGAATGGACATTTATTCCTCCACTCACACCTATTTCCTCGAATCCTTTAGTACCTAGAACTATTCCCTTGTCAATAGAGTGCATCGTTAAAATAGTTTCCAATATACCGGCAGTGCCCATTGTATGTCCAAAATACCCTTTTAAAGCATTTACTGATAAATGGGATAATCCTGCACGTTTTATAGCTTTTGCTTCCATTTGGTCGTTATACATTGTAGCTGTTCCATGAGCGTTAATTAAAGCTAAGCTATTTATATCTATATTGCGAGTCACAGACATTATGGACTCATAGCATCCATCTCCTTGTGGTGAAGGATTCGTTATATGAAATGCATCATTTCTTGTTGCCCCTTTTCTAATATGCCATAAATTCTTATCTTCTTTCAATGTTCGTGAAAGAATGATGGTCGCAGCACTTTCACCTAAATTCAGTCCGATTCGTTCAATATCGAAAGGTTTACATGGCTCTTCAGAGAGAGCTTTAAGTGAATAAAAACCGGAGATAATAAACGGACTTTGTCTATCTACTCCGCAAACGATAATGTGGTCGTATAATTCTAATTTTAGTAATCTTTCTCCTAATATGATTGCGGATACTCCCGAAATACATGCATTACATACTACTATAGGCATTGTACATATTCCGATAGCTTGGGCTATTTTTCTTGCGGCAACTCCCGGGTTTACAACATTATCTGCTTCACCTTTATTACCTAATAGCTCTACATTAGACTTTGTAGAGCTTATAATCAAAGCCGTACGCTTATCAATTAGGATTGTACAATTACTTAAGGCTGATTTTATCGAATGAATGGCTAAAGATTCAAACATTGTGTATCCTTCAATCAACAACGTATTCTTTTGTTCTTCTGAAAACAATGCTGCCGTGAAAGGAAAAGGAACTCCTTCTATGCTATCATAGTGACATAAAGCTGTTTTCCCCTTTATAACTGCTTCGTAATTTGCCTCGGTTGTAAAACCTAATGGCGATATAATATTATTTGCTATTATTGTTGCCATTTTTTCTTCCACTTTACAAAGAATTCCGGATTTGTCAACACCAAATTATAATTTAAATCCATAAAGACTTGTATTGTACGCGCTTTGCAATACAAGGTGTTGTCTACGCTATCATATATTTCATAATCAAAAATAATTTTTGCTGCTTCTGTTGGGCGATAAATGATATCTATACGAGGTTTGCAACCATATCGCAATGGATATTTATACTTTATCTGAAGATCCACAATTGGCGCATAATAACGATGGTCAATATAACTTTGATATGACAAACCAAATTTTTCTCCAAACGCTTCGCGAGCATCTTCTAGATACGAAGGATATGAACCATGCCACACAATGTTCATCATGTCAACTTCTCCAAATCTTATTTCAATATTCTTTGATGTCTTAAGTTCCATGAATTCTTATTCTTTTATTGCGATCTTCAATTCAGCTGTTGCGCAAACGGATTCTGTTGTCTTAATGGATGCTGATACTAAAATCATCCCAAAGACCTCTTCTTGTACATCGATTTCAGTGTATATCACATCGTCTACTTTCGGTAATTGATGTACTACAAAATCACGAACTGCACCTATAAAACCGATTTGTATTCCCTTTTTTAATATGTATTTATTAATATAACCAATTCTTGCAGCACAGGTTTGTGCCATATTTTCTATTAATCCAGAGGGGGACATTTTATTGGATTTCACAAAGATATTATCAGAATAAATTTTTGTGGAAGTAACAATGCGTTTCATGTCGAAATGCTTTAATTGATCAACCATAATGAATGGTTCTTGCTGAGGCAATAAGGAATGTATATCCAAGTTGCTTACAAAATCATCTAATGGATTTTCATAATCTTCTTCTTTCATACTAGTTATTGCCAAAATTCAAAATAGTTATACCACTGTGTCGGATAGTGCTTCACAATACGTTCAAGTTCATTTACATAAGCCGTTTTTAGCTCTAAGATTTGTTCTTTTCGAGACGAAGTCTTATCATAAGCAAGCGGGGTTACTATAATCTTATATTTATTCCAAGATTCTTTCAATACATGTACGGTAATAACATCTAGCTCGTGCATCGTAGCAACACTGAATGGCCCATAAGGAAAGTCGGCCGAAGCTCCTAAGAATGGTGAGGTTATCTTCTTTTGAGAACCAAAAATCCGGTCTGCAGGCATGCTAACAGTTTCTCCATTAACCAATGCTTCTTCAATTTCAAATAAATGTCCCATGTCAGGACGTATTGCTATCATATGAATATTTGTGTCAGCAAATAGCTTCATCCTGTTTTGCATAACAGAAGCCTTTTCGCCAAAGAAGACCAATGCATAGAATCCTTTTTTTTTCGCTTTTAATGTATAGCCGGCTATTTCATAATTACCTACGTGTGAACTAAGTTGTATAAAACCTTCTTTCTTGTTGGCTAATTTAAGAAAATATTCATATCCTTCTATCTCTATCTCAAATTTCTTTCCGGCATACATTGCAAATTTGTCAATCACAACTTGACCGAATAGACAATGATTTAGATAAGTATTCCAAGCAGCTTTCAATCTTCCATATTTATGACGTTGCCTAAAATAACGATATGTGATTCCGCGACTCGGATTAACTAAAAGGCAGATAGGAACCACAAATATAGCTACGAAACAATATAAAATCCGATTGTCTATATAGCGTAACATACGAATGAGCCATTTATGCATCCATTCATTGCCAAATGTTGTTCCAACCCACTTCTTTTCCATAAAGATTATGCGATTTTTTCTTCAATGTAGTCACAGAAATCCTTGAACGTCTTCACTTTTGACATCTCTTCCGGTTTAATTTTGAAGCCGAATGTTTTGTCGACAATAACTATAATGTCAATATAGTCTAGGCTATCAATTCCCATATCATCTTTTAATCGAGATTCATCATAGACTTTGTCTTCATCTATCTCCATCTCTTCAATCAATATCACTTTAACTTTTTCTTCTATCTCTGTTCTTTCCATATATTGTTTTATTTCAATTTTACCTTGATTATACTATGGCCTTGTCCTAGACCATCATAAATTTCCTCAATTTCTAATCCGGCCATTTTAATACATGTTCCCATATCTTCTGTATTATACATCTTGCTATTTCCATTGGCTATTGCCGTAAAGTATAAACTTGTCATGGTCAAACAAAATGCTGCCGGTTCAAAGCGTTGGCGATCCCATAGGGTTTCCATAATGTAGATTCTACTTTTCTGTGTCATTGCACTTTTGGCGCGCTTCAAAATGCTTACAATTTCTTCCATTGAAAAACAATCGAGAAATTGACTCATCCAAATAGCATCTACGCCTTCTTCCAATAGAGGGAATGTGGCGTTTTCGTCCAACAAGTTAATTCCATATCCCGTAATACGCTCTGCTCCGTTCTTCCCTTTTACATTATCTTGCATCATGTCTATTTGCTGAGGTAGATCAAGTATGGTAACATTTACATCTTTGTCATATTCGACACATTGAAGCGCCCACTTGCCTGTATTACCTCCGACATCGAAAAGAGTATGAGTCTGATTCTTTTTAAAGATTATTTCCAAAGCTTCTGGAAATGATGAGTCACTATAGAAATGGTCAAAACCAAACCATGATTTCTGAACATGTTCGGGTAAACTTGACAAGCCTTCATATACCGTAGACCAATCTCCAAAATGTTTCAAACCTTCCGGTTTGCCATTTAAGAGAGACTCTTCTAAATGAAACCAACCTTTATAATTTACATCATGATTGAAATCAATATTGACCCGTGTGGCTGGGTCATTCAACAAAAACCATCCTGTTTTACTGATAGTAAAGCGATTGGTTTCCGTGTCGACCAGAATGATTCCAATACAGAGCGACGCTTCTAGAAGACATTTTACAGCATAATCTGAAAGTTTCGTTTTTTCAACGATTTCTTGACGTGTCATTCCATTTTCTGTATCTCGGACCAAATCAAGGATGCCAAATTTTATCATCAAGCGAGATGCTTGAAAAACCACAGGACCCCAAGCTATAAACTCCGCCAATCGCTGTGCTTCGCGGGCTGACATGGAATCTGAGGTGTATCTTTTCTTTAAAGCAGGAGACAGTTCCATCATAATCGTTATTTTACTTGAGTCGTGCTATTCTTTCTCCTAAGCCTGTCATCATCTTTGTATAGCTATCATATCTGACAAAATCGCGGTCTCCTACGAATTCGTCAACTTCTACTACCCATACAACCTCTCCTGTATTTTTATCCGTCATTGTTATATTGGCCCATACTTTATGCTTATGGCCGGGAATAGCGCTCATTGCACTAAAGAAATAATCAAAGTTCACAAAATCAACTTTCATGGTATAATTTGCATTCTCTTTTTCTGTTATTATCATTGAAAGTTTTTTTGCTTTCTCATTAAATCCTTTAATAAAGAAAGATTCACCATCCACTAAACATTGGTCATACTTTTCACCCCATTGTTCATTTAGAGTGTGCTTATTTGCAAATGTTGCACCATCCCAGACAAAGATGACTTCAATCACACCTTCTCTCTTGTTCATAGAGGGTTTTCCCTCAACAACTTTAATATCCTTTGCAAGTACGGTTAGGGCTGTTAAAAAGATGTAAAGCATCAAAAAAAATCTTTTCATATCATTATCTATTATAAAGTTATTATTCTTTTCAATACTAACGCACTATTTGTTCCTCCAAAACAAAAAGAGTTACTAAAAATATATATCAATTGAGTGTTTACAGTTTTGGATGTTATATTCAAACCGGCAGAATACTCATCCGGCTATTCGAAAT
>JAFUNW010000376.1 GCA_017472905.1 Bacteroidaceae bacterium | reverse complement strand
ATTCCTGAATTATGAACTTGTTTAAAGAACTTTTTCAAATCTGTGCGCCGTTTATGCCAAACCCATGCTTCGGGAAAAAGCCGACAAGTATATCCTCCCTTGAAAATTCGAATACTAAAATCAATATCTTCTCCAAAACGCATTTTCGAAAATCCACCTAATTTTTCATAAACCTCTCGGCGAATTCCCATATTGAAGCTACGTGGATAGAAACAATCCATTTTTCCTTTTGAACTGCCACGAATGCCTCCTGTTGTAAAGAATGAGGTCATTGCATAATTAATTGCTTTTTGAAGGGATGTAAATGATTCGTGTGCAGCATCCGGTCCTCCGAATGCATCTATCGGATTTTGTTTCAGTTCATTGTCAACAGTTAATAAATAATCAGGAGGAAGAATGCAATCAGAATCAAGTACTATTACATATTCTCCAGAACAATGCTTAACACCATAGTTGCGAGTCTGTCCCGGTCCGGAATTCGGTTTTCTATAATATTTTACCTCTAAATGAGTTGTATAAGCAGATATAACCTTTTCGCACGATACGGAGGAGCCATCTTCAACAACTACCACTTCGAAATCCTTATAACTTTGTTCGGTCAAACTCTTTAAAAGTTCGTCAACTTCATCCGGCCTATTATATACTGGAATTATAAATGAATATTTCATAGAAAACGTTACTCAATTGTGCTTAAGGTTGCTCCTATACTTTCCTTCTTAATGAAAAAAAAGCCGGTACAATTGCAGAAACTCTACAACATGCCGGCTAATTTCCCGATTTTATAAATTAAAAATTTATTTCTTCACACGGTTTACATATGAACCATCGCGCGTATCTACTTCAATGAACTCTCCTTCTGAAATAAACAACGGCACACGAACTTCAGCTCCGGTTTCTAATGTTGCAGGTTTGGTGGCATTGGTTGCTGTGTCTCCTTTCAATCCCGGTTCTGTATAGGTGATTTGAAGAACCACTTTAACAGGTAGTTCTGCGTAAAGAACAGTTTCGGTAGATGCATCGGAAACAACTTCTACTTCCATACCTTCTTTCAAGAAATTAACACCTGTAATCAAATCTTTTGCAATCGGAGCTTGATCAAAGGTTTCATTATTCATAAAGATGTAGTCCTCGCCTTCTTTATAAAGAAATTGATAAGGGCGACGTTCTACGCGTACATCTTCCAATTTTTCACCAATATTGAAACGGCGTTCAAGTACATATCCGTTTACAACATCTTTCAATTTTGTACGCATGAAAGTATTTCCCTTTCCCGGTTTTACATGAAGGAACTCAATGCAAAAATAGAGTTTGCCATCCATACGAATGCAAGTTCCGTTTTTAATGTCTTGTGCATTAATCATACTTCTTTCCTTAAAATTTATATTGTTTATGAATTATTCCTTTCTATTTGCGCTGCAAAAGTAGTAGATTTCAGTAAAAAACGCAAAACTATTCGCTAAAAAAGTCTGTTTCCTTGGTTAATTTAAAAAAAAGAGCTATTTTTGCAGCCCGAATTCCGCAAGAATAATAACATAAAATATATCACAATGAAAAGAACATTCCAACCTTCTAACAGAAAAAGAAAAAACAAACACGGTTTTCGTGAGAGAATGGCTACAGCTAACGGCCGTAGAGTTTTAGCAGCACGTCGTGCTAAAGGACGTAAGAAATTGACTGTTTCAGACGAATACAACGGAAAATAATCTCATTGAGATTAAACAGATTAATAAAAAGAAGTAGAGGTTCTTCACGAAGATAGCCTTTACTTCTTTTATTTTTTGTATCTTTGGAGCGTTTTTCTTATCAAGAACATCTAAAAATAACAAAGAATTAGAATATGAATATCCGAAATTTCTTTTCATTCCGCAAAAATAGTTTCTTTTGGGGGAATCTTTTAGCCATGATTATAGTTGTTATTGCGATAATCTTCGGTACATTCAAATGGCTTGACCATTATACTGAACATGGCATTTCTGTTACTGTTCCCGACATAAAAGGAATGAAATTACAAGAAGCCCAAGCGCTATTGAAAAATCATACATTAGTAGGTGTTGTTTCCGATTCAACTTATAATACCAATAAGCCCGGAGGAACAATTCTTGAGACAAATCCAATTAGTGGTTCTGTAGTAAAAGAGCATAGAATTATCTATTTGACGATAAATACAAGTCGTGTCCCAACCAAAATAATTCCAGATTTGATAGATAATTGTTCTCTTCGTGAAGCAGAGGCAAAACTTTTAGCAATGGGTTTTAAATTAGGAGAGAATGATTCCATTGAAGGAGAAAAGGATTGGATATATGGAATCAAATATAGGGGAATTAGAATTAGTAATGGAGATGAAGTTCCAACCGGAGCAACTCTCGTATTGGAAGTGGGATGTGGGGATTTCATTCCTGGATTGGGAAAAGATTCATTAAGAGATACAAAAAACGAAGAAGCAACAATTATTGAAGACTCTTGGTTCGATTAACTAATAAAATGAAGGAAGAGGAATTCATACCGGATGATGAATTGGATGAGATTGAACCTATAAATAATCACTCCAATGAACTGCATGAGCATTTTCGTGTGGTAGTAGACAAAGGGCAAACACCAATGCGTATAGATAAATACCTGTTTGAACGCATTGTTAATGCGTCTCGAAACCGAATACAGAAGGCTTCAGATGCAGGTTTCGTTATGGCAAATGGGAAACCGGTTAAGAGTAATTATAAAGTGAAGCCTTTGGATGTGCTCACCGTTATGATGGATCGCCCACGTTATGAAAACGATATCATACCGGAAGATATACCTTTGAATATTGTGTATGAAGATCAAGACCTATTAGTTATCAATAAACCGGCCGGTTTGGTTGTTCACCCGGGCTGTGGAAACTATCATGGAACGTTGGTGAATGCCATTGCTTGGCATCTTAGAGACAATCCTGCATACGACCCCAATGACCCACAAGTCGGATTGGTGCATCGAATAGACAAAGATACATCCGGACTTTTAGTGGTTGCTAAAACTCCTAATGCAAAAACTCATTTAGGATTACAATTTTACAATAAAACAACCCGTAGGCAATACAATGCGTTGGTTTGGGGGAACTTCGAGCAAGAAAGTGGGACTATAGAAGGGAATATAGCACGCCATCCTAAGGATAGAATGCAAATGTCTGTAACTAACGACTCTGAAATAGGGAAACATGCAGTTACACATTATCGAGTTTTAGAACGTTTTGGCTATGTAACATTAGTTGAATGTATATTGGAAACGGGACGTACTCACCAAATTCGAGTACACATGAAACATATTGGGCATATTCTGTTCAATGATGAAAGATATGGAGGGAATGAGATTCTTAAAGGTACTCATTTTAGCAAATACAAACAATTTATTAATCATTGCTTTGAAGCATGTCCTAGGCAAGCATTGCATGCTCGAACATTGGGATTTATACATCCGACTACTGGGGAAGAAATGTTTTTTACTAGTGAACTTCCAGAAGATATGACCCATTTATTAAATAAATGGCGGAATTACATCAATAACAAAGACTTAGATATATAAATAAAAGATTATGAGAAGGACGATTGCGATTGTAGCCGGAGGTGATACCTCCGAGTTTGAAGTATCTCTTCGTAGTGCACAGGGTATTTATTCTTTCATTGATAAAGAAAAATATGCGTTATATATAGTAAAGATGCATCAAACAGATTGGCAGGTATTGCTTCCTGATAATACGGAGACTCCTATTGACCGCAACGATTTTAGTTTTCAAGAGAATGGGCGTAAAGTAAAATTTGATTTTGCATACATCACCATTCACGGGACTCCCGGAGAAGACGGACGTTTGCAAGGATATTTTGATATGCTTCAAATACCTTATTCTTGTTGTGGCGTTTTTGCTGCAGCTCTTACCTACAATAAGTTTGCTTGCAATCAATATTTGAAAGCTTATGGGGTTCGTATCGCGGAATCATTGATGATTCGGAAAGGAATGCAAATATCGAATGAAGATGTTGTTGAAAAGATAGGTCTCCCTTGTTTTATTAAGCCTAGTTTAGGTGGAAGTAGTTTTGGCGTGACAAAGGTTAAAATTCAAGATGATATACAACCGGCTATAGAAAAGGCTTTTAGAGAAGCAGAAGAAGTTGTTATAGAAGCTTTTCTAGATGGAACAGAAATTACTTGTGGATGTTATAAGACTAGAGAAAAGACTGTTGTATTTCCAATAACGGAAGTAGTTTCGCATAATGAATATTTCGATTACAACGCAAAGTATGAAGGTGCATCAGACGAAATTACTCCGGCTCGCATCCCCAATGATGTACGTGACCGTGTACAACAACTAACCTCTGCTATTTACGATATTATTGGGGCACAAGGTATTATTCGCATCGATTATTTCATTACAGAAGGAAATAAAATAAATTTGCTTGAAGTAAATACAACACCCGGTATGACTGCTACTAGTTTTATACCTCAACAAGTGAGAGCAGCAGGCTTGAGTATTCAAGACGTAATGACAGAGATTATTGAAAATAAGTTTAATTGAAAACATGATTAAAAATCTTATCACCATGACAATACCTACTGAATTTGACGATATTCGCCCGTACACACCGGATGAGTTACCTGCTATATATGAAGAGTTAATAGCAGATGAAGCATTTAAAAATGTAATTGAAAAAGTAATGCCCGGAATTCCTTTTGAAGTTTTTGCACAACAAATGCGACAGTGCAAAACAAACTTAGAATTCCAAAAAACATTCTGTTATCCTTTTCTAGGAAAGCTAGCAGAAAAGTATAGCAACGGAATGACTATTGACTGTGAATCCATTAAAGGGAACGGGCATCCACATACGTTCATAACGAATCATCGTGACATTGTTCTGGATTCTGCATTTTTGTCTGTTTTATTAGTAGACAACGGATTCAATACGGTGGAAATAGCTATTGGAGATAATCTGCTTATTTATCCTTGGATAAAGAAACTTGTACGAATCAATAAGTCTTTCATTGTGCAACGCGCACTTACGATGCGTCAAATGCTGGAAGCTTCAGCATGCATGTCGCGATATATGCACTTTGCCATCAACCAGAAAAAAGAGAATTTGTGGATTGCTCAAAGAGAAGGTAGAGCCAAAGACTCAGATGATCGGACACAAGATAGTGTCTTGAAAATGATGGCTATGGGAGGAGAGGGGGCTATCATTGAAAGATTGATGGAACTGCATATCGTACCTGCTGCCATCTCCTATGAATTTGATCCTTGCGATTACTTGAAAGCAAAAGAATTTCAGCAGAAGAGAGACAATCCTGATTTCAAAAAGAGCCGAGAAGATGATTTGCTGAATATGCAAACCGGACTTTTTGGATACAAAGGAAGAATCCATTTTCAATTAGCGGCATGCATCGATAATGAGTTGAGAACTATTGACCCTAAGACTCCTAAAACAGAGTTGTTCTCTCTAATCAGCACGCTGATTGACAAACAGATTCACCGCAACTATCGATTGTATCAGGGCAATTATGTAGCATACGATAGTTTGAAAAATGAGCAACGCTTTACAGAAAAATACACCACCGAAGAGAAAAAAACATTTGAGACATACCTCCAAGGGCAATTAGATAAAATCGATTTGCCGAATAAAGATGAAGAATTTTTGAGAGAAAAGCTTCTTATTATGTATGCCAATCCGGTTATCAACCAGTTAAAAGCAATCGAAACGATTAATCGATGAAGATGAGTAAGGCCGAATCTCTAAAGAAATTTGTTTTCACTTCATTGCAGGTTGGTTGCATGCTTTTATGTGTAGTTGCTTGCAATGAAGATGAGAATAAATATATATATCCACCTATTATCAGTGAATTAGTCGAAGTACACACCAACAATCAAGGGGATTGCTCTCATTTGTTAACTGATCAAGGGACTTGGTTGACTATTAGAAATCGAATAACAATGACCGATAGTCTGACCAAAGATTCTGTCTATCGATGTAGCTGTCGTTATACTCTCAATCCGGATAATCCGAATGAGGCTGTAATTTATTCACTTCGGCAAATTCCCTCCTTTCATCCCATTGCGGCACATTCTATTTCAGAAATCAAAAGCGACCCACTTTCTTTGCAAAGCGTTTGGATTGGAGGGAACTATCTCAATTTGGCTCTTCTAGTCAAATCTCAAAAAGAGAATCATTCTTACAAGGTTGTAGAGGATAGTTTAAAAGTATTTATGCAGGGAGGAAAAACCTTGCACCTTCGTCTATATCATGATGCGGGAAAGGATGTGGAAGCTTACACTCAAATCGTCTATTTATCGGTTCCACTTTATCATTATCTTCCTATATTACAAAAAGGAGATACCATCGCTATCGGTATAAACATTTCGGGAAAAGGTTGGCAGACTTGGAAGACTCCCTTTATTTAATCCTTAATAAAGGTTAAAAACGGGGGGGGTAAAATTTAGATGTTCCAAATTAGTTATCTTTGCAGACTCAATGAAAAAGCAAAGAGATTATTAGAAAACAGAGGTCTAAACGACTAAACCAAAAACAAGGAGAGAAAACGAGACGAATATGAAAAAAATCATCATTCTGATTTTATTGGGATTGACACTCATTTATTTGCATAACCGATTCCAAGGAAATAGTAAAAATTCATCCCTAAACATTCTGATAAATATTCCCTCAACAGAAAACAGTCAAGAGTAAACAAAGTGCAATCATGCATTTTGCTTTGTTTCAAATATCTTCATGCATGCATTGGCATCTAAAGTCAATTGATGTACCAATGCTTGTCTATTTAAAAATTTTTGTTCCCCTCGAATACGTTCAACAAAATCTATACGTAGTTTTTTTCTATATAGGTCTCCTTCGAATTGAAACAAGTGTACTTCAATGGTTCGGGAATCATTTTCGTTAATTGTAGGGCGGTAACCGATATTAAGCATGCCTTGATGTCGCTTCTCTTCGTTGTAAACATGTACTGCATAAACTCCATCTTTGGGAATTAGCTTTAAAGAATCCTCTATTTGTAGATTGGCTGTTGGAAATCCTAATGTACGCCCTATTTGATGACCGCCAACAACCGTTCCACTTATAAAATAATTATAGCCTAAACACTCAGAGGCCATACGCACATCTCCTTTAGTCAATAAATTTCGTACAATTGAAGAACTGATTTTTACATTACCCCAAGAGAAAGGAGTGGCTTGTATTACATTGATTCCCAATTCTTTTCCGTAGCGAACATAATCTTCGAATCCTTCATTGCGGTTATGGCCAAAACGATGGTCGTATCCTACCAACAGGACTCTGATGTGTAAACAGTCGCGCAATATTTTACGCATGAATTCATAAGCCGAAAGCATGGCCAATTCGTGCGTAAAAGGCAAGGCTACACAAGTCTTAACTCCCGTAGTAGAAAGCAAACGACATTTTTCTTCAAAAGTTGTCAGTAAGCGCGGAACATAATCGGATTGCATAACCATGCGTGGGTGAAGTGGAAAAGTAATAACCATTGAGTTTAACGAACGAGTCTTGGCTATTTCGCATACCTTTTCTAACAAAAAGCAATGCCCTTTGTGTACTCCATCAAAAAAACCTATCGTAGCTACGGATGCTTCTAAATGTTTGTTTTCTTCGACTATATCAGTTATCAGTTTCATGCGTTTTTTATCAAAGTTTCAAAACATCGGAAAAAATCTTACGCCAATCTTCTCCCATTTTTGGTTGATAAGTATGTAAACCCAATCCATGAGCTGTTTCGCAATTCTGAGCAGAATCATCAATAAACAATGTTTCTTCTACCTTTATTCCGGTTTGATTCAATACGCAATGGAAAATCTCTCTTCCGGGTTTCACTTCATGTAGTTCATAAGAAAGGAATATTTGTTCGAAATAGTCACAGACATTATATCCGGCATGAGGGAAATAGTGCTGACAAGCATACTCCCAATGTATCTTGTTGGTATTACTTAAAAGGAAGACCCGATAATGTTTACGGAGCTCGATTAATGCTTCCAAACGAATGGTTGGAATGCCGGTTATCAATCGGTTCCAAACAGTCCAAATATCCGCATCAGGCACATTCACTCCGGCTAACAAACGAACTTCTTTACAAAAAACTTCCGGTTCTATCAGTCCAAGCTCCAACTCTTTAAAAATACCTTGCTGGCTGTAAGCGTCTATCCATGAGGCAGCTTGATGAAAGCCCAAATGAACAAAATCCGCAATACAACGAGCTTTGTCAAGTTCGACTAATACTCCTCCGAAATCAAATATTATATTACGTATAGCTCCACTCATATTTATCAATGGATTAATCTTAACGAACGCAAAGATACAACAAAGAAACGAAAGTAGATGTGGAATATTTAATTATCACGGTGAATAATTACAAAAAAATAAATATATTTGCCGATATAATAAAAAGTCTTTGTCATGAAAATAGAAAAAATACGCATCGTTGTTACTTGTATTCTTTTGTCTGTATCTCTGTTTCTACAAAGCCAGAATCGTCAATATCTTTCTCCTCAAACTGATAGTTTGGCTAAATTTATACGAAACATCGTCACTTTTAACCAAATGTTTCCACAAGAAAAAGTGTTTCTTCATTTCGATAATACCGGCTATTTTATGGGGGAGACTATTTGGTTTAAAGCCTATGTTGTAAATCCAATAAACAATCGGCCGAATATTTTGAGTAAAGTGCTTTATGTTGAATTATTAACACCTGAAGGAAGAGTTATTCAAAGTCAAAAGTTAAAAATAGAAAACGGACAATGCAACGGCCAATTGTCATTGGCTCAATTGTTGCATCCCGGATTTTATGAAGTACGTGCTTATACTGCCTTGATGCTTAATTGGGAGGAATGTCCTGTATTTTCTCGTGTTTTCCCGATATTCAATGCTCCACAAACAGAAGAAGAGGGTATGTACGAGAAGCCTCGCATGCTTAGTCAGCCTCGTAGTGAACGTTTGCCGGAAATGCGAGCCAAACGTCCAAATATGGAAAAAATCAATTTGAATTTCTTCCCCGAAGGAGGACATTTAATAGAGGAATGCTCTTCTAATGTAGCATTCAAGGCCACAGACTCAAAGGGTAATCCCATTTCTGTTCAAGGAAACGTTTACAACGACCGGCGTGAAAAACTTGTTGCACTCAATGTCATACATGATGGTATGGGGCTATTTTCTTTTACTCCTCAAAAAGGAGAAAACTATTACGCTGAAATATCCATAAATGGAACATTGCAACGTTTTAATCTTCCTCAAGCAGAATCCCGAGGATATAGCATGTCAATAGACAATCTTTCTTCGGAACAATTGACTATATTATTAACACGCAATGAGGTCGTTGATACTACTCGTGTACTTGCTATTACAGGAATGTCTAGAGGCAAAATAACTTTATTTAAACCTGTTGTATGGCAAGGGAAGTCGACTATTACTTTATCATTCGATAAAAAGGATATGCCGGAAGGGGTTAATCAATTCACGCTTTTTGATACACAAGGAAATATTTATGCGGAACGGTTGGCATTTATTCCGCCATTTCAAAGTGTTCACTTTTTCTTAGAGGGTAATAAGGGAAATTTACAGCCAAAAGAAAA
Organism: Bacteroidaceae bacterium; assembly: GCA_017472905.1. Taxonomy (GTDB): domain Bacteria; phylum Bacteroidota; class Bacteroidia; order Bacteroidales; family Bacteroidaceae; genus Phocaeicola_A. Next base: position 1,535 of record JAFUNW010000376.1, on the reverse strand, counting down.
AGTGGAAATGAAATTTAAATTGACCGATACTCAAGGGCATCCGGTTAGAACTATGTTTTCGTTGGCAGTTCGCGATGCTGCAACCGAAACTCCGAGCAATGAGTCTTACGGAACCATTGCAGCCAACTTGCTTTTGGGATCTGAGCTCAAGGGGTATATCCACGATATTAATTACTATTTTGAAGCTGATGATTCTCTTCATCGTTTGGCTCTCGATTTATTGCTTTGTACGCAAGGATGGAGACGATATAATTGGAAACAAATGAGCGAACCGCAAAATTTCCAAGTCAAGTATCCGGCTGAAGAAGGTCTTGTTATCATGGGCGATTTGACTTCGACATTTCGTAATCGCGTAAAAGATGGAGTGGATATGAAAGTCTTTTTATATAATGGAAATGGAGAAAGGCGGGTTGGCTCATGTAGGACGGATTCGCTTGGGAAATTTGCATTTCTTGCTGAAGATTTTACCGGGCGATGGATTATGCACATGCAAACCTACGAAAATGAAAAACTTAAAGAGATGAATGTTAATCTTAAAAAGGTTGTTGCTCCTCAACCGCGTTTCTATAATCAAACAGAAACAACCCTATACGATCGAAAGAGTAATAATAAAACCGAAGTTGTAACAATTGATACACTTCGATCGGTTCAAGAGCAAAATAGGCAGCAATGGGAAAATCTCTTACCTACAGTAAAAGTGGAAAGTAGCAAAGAGTGGCAAAGCCAATTCGTACGTCAATGGAATAACATGATATACGATATGGAAGATGAGCGTATACGAATGGATGAGACCGGCGAGCATTATCTGGAAAACTTCTACGATTGGCTAGAAGATAATAATCCTTTTTTTACATATACGACGAACGATTCGGGTTTTACAGCTAGATATAAAGGACGTCCAGTTCGCTTTTTTGTTAGTCGTATAGGTACCGGTAAATGGTTGACTAATAATGATGTTAGTATTGATGTTTGTAATTTGTCTATCAATGATGTAGAAGCCATCGCAATCAGTGATAAATCCAATGCAGAGCTGGCTATGAGCCGGTTTGGATACGAAACGGATTCTATCAATGGTTCGGATGCTGTAATTGTCTCTCTCTTTATTCGCAACGATTACTTTCGCTACAAAGATAAAAGAGGACATCGCCGAACGAAAGTACAAGGGTATTCGCCAATCGTACAATTTTATATGCCAGATTATAGTTACACAGATTTACCGAATGAAAAGGATTTCCGCCGTACTCTCTATTGGGCTCCGTATGTAACAACAGACGAACAAGGCGAAGCTATAATTAGGTTTTACAATAACGAAACGTGTAAACGAATGAAGATAAGTGCAACAACTATTACGTTTGGTGGAATCATGGGAGATTTTGAAACTGAATGGTAGCTCTTTTTAGTACTTCAGTTCGACATATATTTTCCCCTGTCCGGCAGTAATATTTTTCAGGTAGTGCAATAAAATCTTTCAGGTAGGTGCGTAAAAGCCGGCTTCCCTTTATCTTCCTTTATTCTCCTTATATATATAATAAGGT
>JAFUNW010000041.1 GCA_017472905.1 Bacteroidaceae bacterium | reverse complement strand
GATTGTCTTTTATGGTTTCCAAAGAAGGCAAAACTATGGAGCCAATAGAAATGAATATGGTTGGCATAGCAAAAGAGCCAATACCCAACACAGATTATGATCAAGAAGCGTATGAATATGACGTAGAAATGTCTGATAGCTTGAAAGAGGTCGTCAAGAGAGCTGTTTTGGATATGCCTACTTGGGAAAAACCGGCCGTTTCGGAGAGTGGAACGAAAGACGCGTTGGTAGATGTAGGAATAAGATTTTTAAAGATAGAAGTCGATTCCACTGCATTAAATCCAGAAAAGATGCCTGAGTTTCCGGGGGGTACAGCTGAATTGATGAAGTGGTTGGTACAGAATATAAAATATCCGACAATTTGTCAAAAAAATGGAATACAAGGACGTGTCATCGTACAATTTGTAGTTGATAAGGATGGGGTAATTTGTGACCCCTATGTTATAAAAGGTGTAGATCCTTATCTTGATAAGGAAGCACTTCGACTCGTAAGAAAGATGCCGGTTTGGAAGCCGGGAATTCAAAAGGGGAAGCCGGTCAGAGTAAAATATACATTACCGATAACATTTCGATTAAAATAAAATATGAGATAACCAATAGAGGTTTATCCTCAAAAGCAAGTTATAAATGATGTTTGGGGTAATATAGGTTCAAGTACAAAGTATCTTAAGATAAATGGCCAAGTATCTTAAGAGATATAGCCAAGTATCTTAAGATACTTTTTTAGGTAGTTTTATATCAATTGTAAAATCGGAATAGGAAAATCAAAATTCAAAGCATATGAAAGAGAGAAAAATACTTTTAAGTATGGGATTTGCCATCTTTGCAATGGTGGCATTCGGACAATACCGTTCTATGGAAGAGGCCAAAGTTCTGGCCGAAAAGTTTATTCAGAGTAAGAAAGGAAAGACACGTGCTATTGCAGAAAGAAGTTTGTCTGTAATAGATATTCCTTTAGATTCCTTATATAGGAATAAAACTACAGTAGCAACTCAAGTGAAGAGTATGGAAACAACATTGCCATCTCCAAAGAATTTTGAAAATACTCCATGCATGAAAACGTTGCCGAAGTCTGTGTCATATACATCTGTACCGGCAGTCATTCGTACTCCCTTTTATGTCTTTAATGATTCTTTGGCTGGACATTTCGTGATCGTTGCTGCCGATGAAAGAATGACAACCATTTTGGGCTATGCAGATAACGGGATATTTGACTATTCGTCTACTCCTGATGCAATGAAACATTTGATGAGTCAATATGCAGAAGAATACAATTTCTTGCAAACTACTACGGAAAAATTGGAAAGAAATAATCAGGCAACAAGCATACTGCCAGTTTCTCCACTTTTGTCTGCCGTATGGGGACAAGGGTTGCCGTTTAACAGACAGGCTCCTTACATCGGTATTCATCGTGGCGTTACAGGATGTGTAGCAACAGCAATGGCACAAATCATGTATAAACATAAATATCCTGCAACAGGATTTGGTCAGCACTCGTATGTTTCAGAGACCGAGGAATTGGATTTGTCTCAAGACTTTTCTGCTACATCTTTTGATTGGGAGTCTATGTGTGACGACTATTCAGGCATTTACGCCAATAAAGCGGCAAATGCTGTAGCAACATTGATGCGTAGCTGTGGTATCGCTGTCAACATGGATTATTGCTATACATCCGGTGGAGCAACTTCCGGTGCTTATTCTTTTGATGTTCCGTATGCATTACGTACCCATTTCGGATACAATGACAATGTTGTTTATTATGCCAAAGACTATTTCAGTAATGAAGAATGGAATGAAATCATATACGAAGAATTAAATGCCGGTCGTCCCATCTATTACTCCGGAAGTGGCGATTTAGGTGGACATGCTTTCGTACTTGATGGATGTGATTTAGACGGTTTGTTTCATATAAATTGGGGCTGGAACGGTCAATTCAACGGTTATTTTTCTTTATCAGCCTTGGAACCGTATGAGTATTGTAGTTTCAGCAGTGGACAGGCTATGGTTTGTCGCATTGCTCCCGAAACGTGGGGTGAAGAAGAAACAACGTTTTATGCTGCATCGTTTATCCCTTACCTGAATGAAGTAAAGGAAGATTCAGTTGCTTATTTTGGTCTTGTTAATTGCTATAACTATTCCAATAGAACATCGTATACAAGACAAGATATTGCAGAGAATTGGACCCTTTCATTGGCTTTGTATGATGAGGAACATACGTTTGTTAAGAATCTGGATGCATTTGATACTGAATTGTCCAGCCTTTGGGGGTATAAATATGCATGGTTGGGATTTACTCCTTCTGAAGTGGGTCTTGTGGAAGGAAAAACTTATTATGTAGTTCCTACTGTTTCCAGAGCGGGAGAAAATAAGCAAACTCGCATTCGTACGGAGAAAGGTGAAACGGATTTTTATGAAGTGAAGTTGTCAAATGGTAACCTGATTATTGGTGAAAGGGAATTCACTTCTTTTTTTGAAGTGGATGGTGTGCGTTACAGTGTTTTGGAAGAGGCCCCAAATTGTGTAGAAGTAAAAGGTATCTCTTCGGATGAAGAGAGTTTTATCTACATTCCGGAATCAGTAACATATAACAATATTACTTATACCGTTACCAACATAGGTGATGAGGCTTTTTTGAATATGAATGGATTATGGTCTGTACAATTGTCCTCAACAATTAAACACATTGGACGGGATGCATTCAAAGGATGTCAGAGCTTGATGGAATTGATTTCTGAAGCAGAAGTACCACCTACATGTGCAAGTTGGACAAATTATCCTTTCAGTGATGTTTGTCAAGCAGAATTGTTGGTTCCGGACAATACTCGCGGACTTTACCGCAGTGCGGATGGATGGAATGAATTTATTCGTATCACGGAATTGGGTGAAGATGTTTCGATGTTGGATGATGTGACCGATCAATATGTGAACAATCCATATTTTGATTATAGTTTTTATGGTTGGGAAACTACAACCGGTGCTATTAATAATCAGTTGAATGATAATCAAACCGATTGGTATTATGCAACAGGTTATTTCTGGGAAAATTGGAATGCTTCACCGTTCTCGGGAAAAATGTATCAGGTATTGTCTGTTCCGAATGGTGTCTATAAGTTGGAGATGGCAGCTTTTGCAGACATGGCGTATGGCGCCTATGTTTATGCCAATACCGCAACAGCCGAAGTGCTTTCGGCTAACTTTGATAGGGTTTATTCTGTTGAGGTCATTGTTACAGATGGAGTACTTGAAATCGGTTTGTTGATGCCGGAAGCTATTCATACTTGGGTTGGAATGGATAATGTTCGGCTTTATTATTCTGAAAACATTGGTGAAAAATTAATGTCCGAACTTCTTGCGGGGCAGATTAAATCTTCTTTTGATGTAACATTCCGTAATTCGATGGAAAGTGCTTTGTTGGTGGAACTAAAAACAGAAATAGAGGAGGCAAAAGTTGCTTTACTTCAGGATGTGGAAAGTGAAATGAAGAGTGCTTATGATGAGTTGGTAGATGTGACTAAACGTGCACAGGCCTCTAGTGAGAAATATCAAAAAGTGAGATATGCTTTAGACATCCTGAATCAGGAAATCTCAGTCTCTAAAGCTGCAGAAGAGGTGATACAAGAGGCAACAGCTTTGTATGAAAAGGTTTGGACTTCTTACATCGGAGGAGTCTGGACTGTGGATGAAGAATTTGATACAGCAGTAGCTGAATTGGAAATGATGATTATAAAAGTGAAAGTTCCGAATGTGGCTAATGCTTCGGATGAGAATCCCATAGATATGACCTCGGTTATTAAGAACAACGATTTAACAGAGTATAATCTGGACTGGATGGGTTCCGGAGGTTGGTTGATGAATACCTATTATCAGAACGTGGAATTTTACAATGAAAACTTTAGCTATTATCAAGAATTGAAAGGACTTCCGAATGGCATTTATCGAATCAGTGTGCAAGGATTCTATCGTCCCGGTTCATTTGGCGTGGCAAACAGTTATTACCAACAAGATGACAGAAGTAAACTCCATGCTGTACTCTTTGCGGATACCGGTGATACCATTACTCAAACTTATGTTCAATCCATTATGGAGGGAGCAAGCACTACTATGTTGTCCTCAAGCGATGTGTTGGTCTCCGGGAAGTACATTCCTAATGACATGGCAAGTGCGGCATCTTATTTTAGCATGGGCAAATACACTGAGAATTTCCTTTATGTAGAAGTAAAGAATAACAAATTGGTAATCGGGCTTTTCAAAGATGTGTGGATAAATGATGATTGGATGATATTCAACCAATGGAATCTTTATTATTATGGAGAAAACAGCGAACATTATCACGGCGAATGTAGCGGAACCTATAAACTTTCTTGCATCGGTGGGGATGAAACGGTTTCAATGGAACTTTGTCCGGGCGACTCCATTGTCTTGCCGGAAGATTATGCCAAGTATGGTCATACATTGACGGAATG
>JAFUNW010000375.1 GCA_017472905.1 Bacteroidaceae bacterium | reverse complement strand
TAACCATATATGCCATCATAAACAAGCTGGTTGAACTTAATGAAGTGAAACTTTAGTTTTATTTTAATCCGATATTATCTATAAAAAAGAAAAATTTGCTTACCTTTGTGCGCTCTTTTAACGTAGGTAGGCTTGGCATCCTGCATTAATCTCAGGGCAAAAGAGATTATGAACATAACTTGTAACAACCCATAAAGATGGATAATCACAAGGAAAAGTATGCGTACATTCTGGAAAATCAAACCGCAAATAGAGCCACTGGAAAAGTGGGAGCCAAATTGTTGGATACAAATCACTAGTCCAACAGAAGAAGAATCGGATTACTTGATGAAAGAGTTGCAAATGCCGGACTATTTTCTATCGGACATTGCTGACGTTGACGAACGCCCTCGTGTTGAAACAGAAGATGGATGGACTATGATTATATTGCGTGTCCCCTACATGAATCCGACCAAAGAATCTCGTTCGCCCTATAGTACCGTTCCATTAGGTATAATTCTCAAAAAAGATATTTGCATCACAGTATGCTATTTTATTACTAAGATGATGAACGATTTCCTTTCGCACTATCAACGCAAAGGAAAAGGATTTACCGACTCTGTAGACATGACTTTCCGTTTGTTTCTCTCTTCGTCCATATGGTATCTGAAGTTCTTGAAAAAGATTAATTATGAAATAGAGGAAGCCAAACACGATTTGGACAAAAGCATAGACAACAAAGATTTGATTAATTTGTCATACATGCAAAATAGTTTGACCTATTTCATGAATTCTATTCGCGGAAATGAAACGTTGCTATCGCAAGTCAAGTTTAAACTTCCTGTCGATGAACTTGATGCTGATTTGATTGAAGATGTTACAATTGAGATGAAACAGGCCCGGGAATCAGCACTGATATACAGCAACGTGCTTGAGGGAACAATGAATACGTATGCTTCGGTTATCAACAACAACATGAATACTGTCATGCGACTCATGACTTCCGTATCCATTATACTCATGTTCCCCACACTCATTGCCAGCCTTTACGGTATGAATTTAATTAACGGATTGGAAAACAATCCTTGGGGATTTCCGGTCATATTAACCGGAGCTATACTCCTTTCCATGATACTGATAGGAGCATTCAAAAAACGAAGATGGCTATAATTTTACCTAATTAATAGTAAAATAAAGAAGAATAGAAGAACTAAATACCTCAAATAAGGGATTGCGTAATAAATAAAATGGCCGTAACTTTGCAACATGAAACAATAAAAAGTTAGTTAGTCATAGAATGTAAATTATTACGTAAACCACAGTTTGAGTGATTATTACTTAAAATGTCATGCCGCTCTGCGAAGTGATTCGCGGAGCGGCATGACGTTTATATCGTACCATTTTTCTTAGCGAAATTAGATATTTCCGGAGATAATGCCTATCTTTGCAAAAGTTTTTCAAATAAAAAAGAATTCAATAGATATGGAGAAAATAATACTTACAGGAGACAGACCTACCGGACGACTACACTTAGGACATTATGTAGGGTCATTAAAACGGCGTGTAGAACTACAAAACTCAGGCCTATATGACAAAATATTCATCATGATTGCTGATGCACAAGCTTTAACCGATAATGCTGATAACCCGGAGAAAATCAGACAAAACATCATTGAAGTTGCGTTAGACTATCTTTCATGCGGAATAGATCCTCAAAAAACAACAATATTTATCCAATCGCAAGTTCCGGAATTGTGTGAATTGGCTTTTTACTACATGAACTTGGTAACGGTATCAAGACTGCAACGCAATCCAACCGTAAAGACGGAAATACAAATGCGGAATTTTGAGACCAGCATTCCAGTTGGATTCTTCACCT
>JAFUNW010000374.1 GCA_017472905.1 Bacteroidaceae bacterium | reverse complement strand
TGATGGCTATCTTCAACTATGACAAGACCGCAGACAGCTCCGATGTACTTGAAATGATAGGTTTTGATACCATCTATTCCAAATGTCCGCGTTTCGCTTCTTGGTTTGACAGTCTGGTGACTGCAATCAATCATTGATGAAGTGACAATCTGAAAAAACAACTTTCCTAAAAAAGCTTACATCATCCTAGGATATTAAAGAATGGAAAAAAACTAAATCTTTTGCGTAAAAAGGACGCTAATTATTTGGTGGTTATAAAAAGAATGTCTACTTTTGCGTAAAATAAACATAATAAAACGTAAGCAAATAAAGATTTTATCTGATTTAAATATTCTATAAGTAGAGAAGAGACAAGGTGTTTAGCCCAATGCAAAAGGCACACCTTATATTTTTGACTCAATCTTCAGTTGCGTAAATCTTACACATTAATTTCTATATGAGACCTACTAATCGAATAACACCCGAGTGGATTGAAACACTCAAAGAAAATGAAATCTTCGTCTTTGGTTGCCGCAATTCGGGCAAACACTTTGATGGTGCATCTGCGTTTGCATTGGATAATTTTGGAGCAATAATGGGACAACGTGAAGGACGTCAAGGACAATCATACGCTATACCAACCATCGGAGGTATAATCGGATTGAAAGAGATTCGCCAATCAGTAAAAACCTTTACGCAATACGCAGCAAAACATCCCGAGCTACATTTTCTTGTAACTCCTATCGGATGTGGGGGAGGCTGTTGCGAATCTTGGGAGATTGCTCCTATGTTTCGTAATGCGTCAAAACTATCGAATGTAAGTCTGCCGAAAGTATTTTGGGATGAGCTAGACGAGGGAGGTAATACTTAAATGAAGAGAATAATGAAATGGAAAACATGGTTGGATATGGTCTTCAGTTTATGAAGAGGAAAAAAATCCCATTTACATATAAGGGGAAAAACAGATGGATAGATTTTTTCTGTTATCTTGCTCTATACTATATACCATAAATATCGCGAAATCTGACATACAAAAGATATATCAGACTTTAATTTTGAATGATTATTGAGTAATAAATAGTACAGATTGCTTGGTTGTTATCAATAACTTCATTTAATTTGTACACAATAAACACCACCCGCCTACTTCGGCACATTACAAACTGATGAAAGAGGCTGTTTGGCGAACTCCACGAAACACATTGAATGAATGAGAGCATGAATTAGTAGAAATTTAACAATAAATGAGGAGATAATTATGAACGACATCTACACCAACCGTATAAATGAGAGTATAAACACGTTGTTTGCCAAGATGGAAAAACGTATATCTGCCAAAGATATGCTACGCGTTCGTGATGCTTATGCACTGGCTGCAGAAGCTCATAAAGAACAACGCCGCAAAACCGGTGAGCCCTATATCGTTCACCCAATTGCCGTTGCACGTATCGTTGCCGAAGAGTTGGAATTGGGAGCAAATCCGGTCATCGCCGCTTTCCTACACGATGTGGTAGAGGATACGTCCTACACCATTGAGGATATTCGTGCACAATTCGGAGATGATGTAGCATTCCTTGTAGGGGTCGTGACCAAACAGAAAAAAGAGAAGTACGAAAAGTCGAAGCAGGTGGATAATTACCGCCAGATACTTGCCTCGGTTCAATTCGATGTGCGTGCCATTCTTATCAAATTGGCAGACCGTTTACACAACATGCGTACGCTTGACAGCATGCGTCCCGATAAGCAGATGAAGATTGCAGGAGAAACCGATTACTTCTATGCTCCGTTGGCCAATCGCTTGGGTTTATACCATATTAAAAGTGAGTTGGAGAATCTGTCTTTCCGTTATCGTTGCCCACGTGAGTATGCCAAAATTGAAACTTTCATCAACGAGGATAAACAATCCAATCAACTTTGTTTAAATAGCTTTATTGGTAGACTTGAAGAGATTCTTGACACTGACAATGTCAGAATTGAGGTTTGCTATAGAACTCCCTACAGTATTTGGCGCAAAATGCAAGCAATGGGTTGTGATTTTTATCATGTTGATGGACGGCATTATACCCGTCTTGTTTATCAAGCTATAAAATCGGATATACATTCAGAAAAGACATCTGCTCTCCACATTTACGCACAACTAACTGATATCTTTAAAGAACGCCCCGGAAGTGTATCCAATTACATCGATGCGCCAAAAGAGAACGGCTACCAAAGTTTCCATGTTAAGCTGCTTAGCGACCAAGGTACTTGGGAAGAGATGCACATCTCATCGGAGCGAATGGTACGCAATTCTCGTTTGGGTTGCACCGCCGAACGTACCGAAGATAACGTGTCTCAATGGCTCGAAAAATTCAAAGGAGTGTTGCAAGATGTGGCCTATCATAACAAAGATGTGGATTATATGGAAAGCATAACCTCATCTTTCTACAACGATGACATCATGGCATTCACTCCCAAAGGAAAAGGCATTATTCTTCCCAAAGGTGCAACGGCATTAGACTTTGCATACGAGATTCACAGTGAGGTGGGCAAACATGCGGTATATGCCCGTATCAACGGTAAATTAATGTCGGTCAAAACAGTTTTGCATCGCGGAGATTGTGTAGAGATAGGAATCGATGAAAACTCTTTTCCCAATGCGGATTGGATCGACCATGTATGGACCTATAAAGCAATGCGCCACTTGCGTAACTATCTCTCTTCGGTAAACAACCTTGAATATCAACGTTGGCCGCATTGCCATCCCTTACCCGGAGACGAGGTTATCGGATTCAAGAATGCTGATGAATCAACCATACTACACAAACGTAATTGTCCAACGGCGATTCGTATGGCTTCACAACAAGGTGATTCTATCCTTGCTGTTGAATTCAAGGAAAACGAACAATTTCTTTATCCTGTTCGTATACAAATTCGTGGCATAGATCGCTACCATCTGTTGAGCGACTTGATTGATTGCATCACAGAAAAATTGCATTTATCAATCAACGAACTTGCGACAAAAACCATCGACCGCATTGCAACATGCACCATTGATTTTGCCGTACATTCAGCCGGAGAACTGGATATAGCCATCCAATCACTCTCTGCCATTAGGGGAGTAGACGAAGTTTATCGCATAGATATAGAAAATTAGAGATACAGGCATGAAATAGCCTAAATGAAATCAAGTATGAAAATAACATATTCTGTAATCAGCAAAACAGGACGCCGCTCTAATAACGAGGACTCAGTCAAAGTCATGGATTATAGTGAAGAATCTCGATGGCTTGGAGTTGTGTGCGATGGTATGGGCGGACATGCAATGGGAGAACTGGCCAGTGAAACCGTATGCCATGCAGTTTGCGATTATTGGCAACATTCACAAAATGAAGACGGAGCCATGCTAGCAAGAAAAGCTTGTCGTTCAGCCTCAGTAAAGTTGGATGAGCGTTCATCCGGTTTCAACCGTATCGAAATGGGAACAACCCTCGTCATGGCAAGTATCGATGGAAATGTTGCAACCATTACCCATTGCGGAGATAGCCGATGCTACTTGATACGGAATGGAAATGTCTTTTATCAAACAAGCGATCATATAGAAACTTGTTTCGGATGGGAGGTTGTTGCAAAATGCTTCTTCTCCTACAAACCTGAATCCGCACAGCCGGACACCGTACAAATCGAATTAAAACCGGGTGATAGAATTTTATTATGCTCTGACGGATTATACAAAAGTATGCCACCGGAAATCCTCAAAGCAAGATTGATGGATGACAAATCGCCCGAAGAGATTTTGGACGTCTTCGATTTTTTGTGCGAAAAGAATGGAGATGACAATTATACTGCTATTTTGGCTATTGTAGATAAGTGATTACGTAAAATCTTCCCAGATGACCACGAAGTAATTATAAAACAAAAGCGACAACCGAAATTATTCGATTGTCGCCTTGTGTCGGAAAGAGGCGACTCGAACGCCCGACCCCTACGTCCCGAACGTAGTGCGCTACCAACTGCGCTACTTTCCGAATGATGCTTTTTATCTAAAACTTCAAAAGCGGTGCAAAGATACAGATAAAATCCATATACGCAATACCACGAACTGTTCTTTAATGAAAAATTAACAATCAGAAAACCATCTCAATTTCGAACCATCAAGTCTGTCCCTGATAAATATACATGATAATCTTTTAAACGCTCTTTGCTTATCCCTTTTTTAGGAAATCCGGTGTTTAAATCATATATTGTTTTACACGTTGGACAAGTTGCTTCTTGAACAGCATTCAATTCTAATCGTGCGATTTCCCATTCTGCGGCTTCGTTCGGACATGCCCTGTCATAGGCTACATACTGACTATTTCCACCCAAATCAATACCAGCCGGGCAACCAATGATTAATCCACCATACCCTAGAAAGACTCCGGCTCTTCCATCTGTGAAATCCGGTTGACCGGGTGCTTTAACAACAAATGCCGAACCTTTTTTAGTAACAGTTAAAAACTGTCCGAGAGCCATAATTGAACTATAGGGGGCTTGTGATAGACTACATGTAAATCGGACTTCCGTATTCGGAACAGATGAACGAAAGTTTTCATCACACGAGAACATAGTCTGCATGACAAAAAAAAGGAGTATCTTAATAAATAAATTTCTATTCATAAAGAACGGTTTATTCCATTTCCTGAAGAATCTGTTCTATACACTCCAATTCTTCAGCAGTAAATGACAGATTATTTATTGATTCCAAATTATCATTCAATTGCTTAACCGAGCTGGCCCCTACAATAACCGAAGTCATTCGTTTATCTCGCAAAGTCCACGCCAAAGCCATCTGCGCCAAAGTTTGTCCTCGTTTTACTGCTAAGAGATTTAACTTTCTAGCTATATCCACTTTTTGTAAAGTAATATGCTCTATTTTTAAGAAGCCATTTCGGGTAGCTCGTGAATGCTCCGGAATTCCATTCAAATACCTGTTCGTAAGCAAACCTTGTGCTAACGGAGAAAAAGCGATGAAGCCCGATCCCTCTGATGCAGCCAAAGACAATGTTTCTTTTTCAATAGTCCGTTCAAACATGTTATATCGATACTGACTGATAAGGCATGGAGTTCCTGTCGAACGAAGCAGGTCATACATTCGTTTTGCTTCCAATGGAGGATATTTGGAGATACCGACATAAAGCGCTTTTCCCTGTTTCACAATGTCGGAAAGAGCCTGTGCAGTTTCCTCTAATGGAGTCACTCCATCATATCGATGGCTATAAAATATATCGAAATAGTCTAACCCTGTCCTTTGAAGACTTTGATTGATGCTCGCCATGATGTTTTTTCTAGACGAGCCATCTCCATAGGGACCATCCCACATCAAGTGTCCGGCTTTCGATGAAATAATCAATTCATCACGATAGCCACTCAATTGTTGTTTTAAAATCCGACCAAAGTTCTTCTCTGCCGAGCCGGGAGGTGGACCATAGTTATTGGCCAAATCAAAATGAGTAACTCCTTTATCAAAAGCCGTACAAATCAGAGCCGTAGCAGTTTCAAAGTCGTCTACATCACCAAAATTATGCCATAGCCCCAATGAGATGCGTGGAAGTTTCAATCCGCTACGTCCACACAAGGCATACTCCATTTGTTCATATCGACTAGCATTCATACTCTATTTGTAAATAAGATGTTTCAAGGATGTAATAATTGGCTTTCAGCATTCAACACAGTTTCAAAGTCAAATCCGGCTAGAGTCTGCTTCATCAACTCTTCAATCTGCTCATTGCATAAATTGCCGATGCTACCCTCGTGCGTATGATTTACGGTCTTGTCATGCATAAACTTACCGGCTTCGATGTCTAATCCTACTTTTTTATATGCATCTCTGAAAGGCATTCCCTCTTTTGCCAAACGGTTCACCTCTTCTACGCTGAAAATATGCAGATAACGGTCATCATCCAATATATGTTCATTAACCTTGATGCGGTTAATGATATAAGCCGTCATACGCAAACAATCTTTCAGTTCATTAAATGCCGGCAAGAATATTTCTTTAATAATTTGTAAATCACGAAAATACCCTGAAGGTAAATTATTGGCAATCATCATGATTTGTCCGGGTAGACTCTGAATTTTATTACACTTTGCACGAGTCAATTCAAATACATCGGGATTCTTTTTATGCGGCATGATGCTAGAGCCGGTAGTACATTCATCCGGAAGTTTTACAAAAGCAAAATTCTGACTATTGAACATGCATGCATCAAAAGCCAATTTGCTGATAGTTCCTGCAATCGAAGCTAAAGCAAAAGCAACGTTGCGCTCCATTTTGCCACGCCCCATTTGAGCATATACTACATTATAGTTCATCGAATGGAATCCTAACAACTGAGTTGTCATCTTTCGATTCAACGGAAATGAAGAACCATATCCGGCTGCTGAACCTAACGGATTGCGATTACAGACACGGTATGCTGCTTGCAAAAGCATCATATCATCCACCAAACTTTCGGCATAGGCTCCAAACCAAAGTCCGAAGGAAGAGGGCATGGCTATTTGCAAATGGGTATATCCCGGCATCAATACATTGCGATAACGATTACTTTGTTTTATCAACTCGTCAAAAAGTACAACGGTTTCTTCTGCTATTTCACGCAACTGCTTACGCGTAAAAAGTTTCAAGTCTAGTAAAACTTGGTCGTTTCGTGAACGTCCGCTATGTATTTTCTTTCCGATATCTCCCAATTTACGGGTTAGCATCAATTCCACTTGCGAATGAACATCTTCAACCCCTTCTTCTATCACAAATGTACCATCTTGTGTCGTTTGATAAATCGTTCTTAATTCGGCAAGCAATTGGTTCAGCTCATCAGTCGTAAGCAAACCAATGCTTTCCAACATGGTGATGTGAGCCATAGAACCCACAATATCATGTTCTGCCAAATATAGATCCATTTCACGATCACGTCCTACGGTAAAACGCTCTATTTCCTCGTTCACCTGTATGTTCTTCTCCCAAAGTTTCTGAGCCATAAAGAGTAATATACATTGCAAAAGAGCTACGAACTGTAGCTCTTACTTTTTTTTCAATTATTAATTTTAATTCTCAAACGGAATTTGCGAAATCATTTCTGCTATTTTCTCTAATCCCTCTTGCAAAGGTTTGGATACCATACTTTTCATAAAAATATTCAGCTCGGCTTTTATCGTCAACTTCATCTTACAACTTGTATCATCAATAGCAACCAACTGAATCCATAAATAACACGGTATAGGAGATTTAGCTGTTTCAAATTTTACCGTCTTACAGGGATCTCTATCAATGATGTTCAAGCAAACATTTCCTACCGGAGAAACATTAAAGCTGACAGAATCAGCATCGAATTGAAAGTTTTCTATTTTATCTGTAGGAATACGGTCTTTAACTTGCTCCAGATTGTTCAAATTTGAGAGTTTTGAATAAACCGCCTGTTGAGAGTAGGGTATCACTTTGATACCACTTTCAAATGATGTCATAGTCCTATTGCTATTTTATTATGATGAAAGGTTATCCTTCCCAATGTGCGGGGTCTTTTCTCCAAGTCTTCAAGATTTCAACATCTCCTTCCGTTATATATCCGGTGCTCAATGCAGCTTCCAATACAGCTTCGTAGTTTGTCAGAGTAACCAACTCTACATTTGCTTGTTCAAACGCCTTTACAGCCACATCAAATCCATAAGTAAACGATGCAATCATACCTATAACTTCGCAACCATCTCGGCGAATAGCCTCAACTGCCTTCAAGCTGCTACCTCCGGTTGAAATCAAATCTTCAATCACTACAACTTTCATTCCCGGGCGCAATTCACCTTCTATCAGATTTTCCAATCCATGATCTTTCGGAGTTGAACGTACATATACAAATGGCAAATTCAATTCTTCTGCAACCAATGCTCCTTGAGGTATTGCACCTGTAGCAACACCGGCTATGGCATCTACTTCTCCAAATCTCTCTAAAACCAAACGAGCAGTTTCAATCTTTACGAAATTGCGTAATACCGGATATGACAACGTTTTACGGTTATCGCAATAGAAAGGAGATTTCCAACCGGAAGCCCAAGTAAAAGGATTGGCCGGTTGCAACTTAATAGCTTTAATTTTCAGTAATTTCTCTGCAAAAAGTGTTTCTAACGTCTTCATCGTTCAAAAGATTTTTTTGATTATTCCGCAAATATAGAGAAAGATAGTGAATTGAGAAAAGATAATGCTGTTTTTTTAATATTTAATTCAACTTTCGTAAGTAGAAAAACTGGAGATCAAAGGAGAGTGAGGAATTTATTCCTTAGGAGTTAGAGGAGTTAGCGCAGGCTAGCCTGCTTGCAAATTGTGCTTTTATAAATCGATCATTTCCGGAGAAGTCTTTTGCTAGTTCTATTTGCGAAAAGCCATATTTTCCTAAAAGACTTACTATTTCTTCGCCATGTTCACGATTGATTTCAAAAAAGAGCCATCCTTGTGGATTCAATAATCGGACTGACTTTTGAATAATCGTCCGATAAAACAACAACGGATCTTCGTTAGGTACAAAAAGGGCCAATTCCGGCTCCCAATTCAACACATTTGCCTCCATTTCTTTCCGTTCTTTCTCTTTTATATAAGGAGGATTGCTTACTATCAAATCGAATTTTGCATGAGCACCATTTTCCTCTTGCAATACATCATGTTGTTCAAACCTTACATTCGTCCCCAACTTTTGATTATTAGAACGGGCTACCTGAAGTGCTTTTTCTGAAACATCCCACGATACGACACAGCTATTCGGCCAACGGTGCGACAATGTAATGGCAATACATCCACTTCCGCTCCCTATATCTAATATATCCATTGGAGAAGATGAGAAATGCGCAAAAATCATCTCCAACAATTCAGCTGTTTCAGGACGAGGAATCAACACATCCGGATTCACATCAAAACGAAGACCGCAAAAGTCTGCAACTCCTAAAACATATTGTAACGGTTCATAATTTTGCAATCGTTCAATAATATTTTTGAGATTTCGGTTTTGTTCTTCCGATATTTGTATATCTTTGCCAGAGTAAACATCCGAAAGGGTTAGTCCGAACTCTTCTTGCAATATTATGCGAGCAATAGCATTTGCTTCACGAAACGGATAAACGGTCTGTAATGCCGTACGTATAGAGAAAAGTAAATTGCCCATAATGACATGCGATTTGAATTTCGGTCTGCAAAGATAAACGAAAAAGGCGAAAAGCGATGAATCAAGATGAGAAATATATGGCTCGGTGCATCCAATTGGCACAAAACGGCCGACATCATGCATCCCCCAATCCGATGGTTGGTGCTGTAATTGTTTGTGATGGAAAAATTATTGGCGAAGGATACCATATTCGTTGCGGTGAAGCACATGCGGAAGTGAATGCCATTCGTTCGGTAAAAGACGAATCATTGCTGAAACGCTCTACAATCTACGTAAGCCTGGAGCCTTGTTCTCACTATGGAAAAACTCCTCCTTGCGCTGATTTGATAATCTCCAAAGGTATCCCTCGGGTTGTTATTGGATGTGTTGACCCCTTTTCAAAAGTATCCGGACGTGGGATAGAAAAACTTCGTCAAGCCGGCATTGTTGTAATAGTTGGAGTTTTACAAGATGAATGTCTACAATTAAACAAACGCTTTATTATTTCCAACACACAACAACGCCCCTATGTTATTTTGAAATGGGCACAATCATCGGACGGATATATCGATTCCTTGCGAGATACTCCCGACCAACCACCTGTTTGCTTTTCCAATGCTTTTACTTCGATGTTGGTACATAAGCAACGGGCTGAAGTTGACGCTATATTAGTAGGCAGACGTACGGCCTTGCTCGATAATCCCTCATTAACGGTTCGTCATTGGCCCGGACGCTCTCCTTTACGCGTTGTCATTGATCGCAATTTATCGCTACCAAAGCATCTTGCATTATTTGACGGAGAAAATCCCACATTGGTTTTCACCGCTCAATCCATCTACCCCAAAGTAAAAGGAGTAGAATATTGCACTCTTGATTTTTCACATTCTATTCTTCCTGATTTATTAAAAGAGTTGCACCACCGAGGTGTTCAATCTTTGCTGGTAGAGGGGGGAGCCACACTGCTTCAAAGTTTTATTGACGAGGGGTATTGGGATGAGGCTCATGTAGAAGTTTCTACAACGGTCTTAGAAACAGGTGTTCCGGCCCCTATGCTCCACTCTGTGTCCTGTGAATACAGCAACCATTTCGGCCATATTAAAAAGATTTATCGGCATAGTTCTTCACAAACCCGATCTTGCCATTGACGAACGAGGCGAGGACGCAAAGTATTCTGATTAATCATGGCAAAAGCCAACAGATGTCCGTTGGAAGCATAAGCATAACCGGCCAAAGAAACAACCCCTGTTACGGTTCCTGTTTTAGCATGTACTTTGCCATATGCCGGACTATTTTTCTTCATCCGATATTGAAGCGTCCCGTCTTTTCCGGCTATAGGCATGGACTCGTAAAGCGGTTGAAAGATGTGCTCATTTTCGTATGCATATCTCAAAAAATCAATCAATAAACAAGGAGAAAGATAATTATAAAGCGAAGCTCCGCTCCCATCAGCTATTCGGTATCTTTTTGAGTCATGGCCCAATCTTTCAATCAACTCTTTGATTGACTCTTTGGCATCTTTAGCCTGCGCATAAGGTTTTCCGGTTTGAGCTGCTAATTGGTAAAACATAGCTTCTGCATAAAGGTTATCACTCTTTTTCATCATTCTTGGCAATAGGTCGCCCAATGTTCGTTGACAACGATAGACGAGAGTCATAACACTATCCGGATGAGTGTCCATATATATAGGAACAGAATCAGCCAATACAATCTGCTTTTTATCCAATTCCCGTTTGAACATAAACAAAAGACTATCAGTCTGTTCACATAGCAAAGGAGACAATACAGGCATTTCATCGTCCCAACACCATCCACTCCCCCATTTCAGCGTATCTTTCATAGATACATTTCCTATCAGTTTCCCTTCAATCCGGTTGATTCCAAAGTCTTTGACCGCCGCAGTCATTTGCAATAAATCGTCCATACCGAAAAGCGGGTCAAAACGCCCTATCACATAGAGGCTACCTTCCAACAAACTATCCTCAGTAATATTACCGGTATGGTATAGAGAAGTCTCAATGGGATAATCCGCTCCCAATTTATCCAATGCCGCAACACAAGTCACGATTTTTTCGGTCGAAGCCGGACGATAAAGTTTATTTTCTTGATAGGCATACAACAAAGAATCAGCATCAAGATCATACACCATGAGGCCGACTTCAGAATCCTGCAACAAAGAGTCTTCCAACAACACCCCTATTCGCTCTGCAAAAGTTTGTGCTTGCAGTGCAGGAAAACACATCCCATATATGATACTTATAATTGCCGATATTCTTTTCATTTTCAATTAATCGTCCCTTTTTTGCTCTCAATATGTTTTATTAAATCGTCTGCCTTCACCGGTACAATGCTTATAGTCTGTCCCTCTCCATAATGAACAAGCAGATACTCCAACAAATGAAACCTCCCAAAATTCACACTCCGGCATTTCTCTATGCGTTGAATACTGTTCAAAGGTATCTGCATTTTTTGGGAGAAACGCCCATTGTCTATCATCAAAAAGCCATCTGTGGTTACCGTATAAGCCGTATGTATGATACGTTCTATTACGATAATAGTCAGAATCAGCGTACACCCTCCGATTAAAACCTCTTTGTTCCATAGCGAACAAAAAGTCAATCCGGATAACAGAATCAACAAAAGAAGCATATACCACGTCACACGAGCATGAAATATTCGGTTCATTAGCAAGAATTTTTCGACAAAGATAATTCTTTTCAAGAGATTATTTGTAGTTTTGCAAGCAATATGGAGAAATTTCTTTTCTGAAGAAAAGGTTTTTACTCCCCAGACAAACCCATGACATGGATGAAAAACGTCTTAAAATATGGGTAGAATGAACGATATTATAGAAAATTTATGGTTAGAAAGTTCGACTTTTTGGTTATCGGTTCCGGCATTGCAGGCATGAGTTTCGCTTTAAAAGTGGCCGGAAAAGGAAAGAGCGTTGCGTTAATTTGTAAGACTGAATTAGCAGAAGCCAATACCTATTTCGCACAAGGCGGAGTAGCATCGGTCACCAATACGCTAGTAGACAATTTCGAAAAACACATCGAAGATACGATGATTGCCGGTGATTGGATTAGCGATCGAGCGGCCGTAGAGAAAGTTGTACGCAATGCGCCGGCCCAAATCAATGAACTGATTAATTGGGGAGTTGATTTCGACAAAAACGAGAAAGGAGAATTTGACCTGCATCGCGAAGGAGGCCACTCCGAATTTCGAATATTGCACCACAAAGACAATACCGGTGCAGAGATACAAGACAGCTTGATTCGTGCCGTACAACGCCATCCCAATATCACAGTCTTCGAAAAACATTTTGCAGTCGAAATCATCACTCAACACCACTTAGGCATTACCGTCACTCGACAAACTCCGAACATCGAATGTTACGGAGCATATATCTTGAATCTAAATACAAGCAAAGTCGAAACGTTTCTAAGTAAAGCAACTTTAATGGCTACCGGCGGAGTCGGAGCCGTTTATAAAACTACGACCAATCCGTTGGTTGCAACCGGAGATGGAATCGCTATGGTATATCGGGCTAAAGGAACGGTAAAAGACATGGAATTTATCCAATTCCATCCTACTGCACTCTATCATCCCGGAGACCGTCCTTCATTCCTTATTACCGAAGCCATGCGAGGCTACGGAGGAATTCTTCGAACAATGGACGGAAAAGAGTTCATGCAGAAATACGACCCTCGTCTCTCTCTTGCTCCGCGCGACATCGTGGCGCGTGCCATTGATAATGAGATGAAAACACGCGGCGATGAGCACGTTTGGCTGGATGTAACGCACAAGGATGCCGAAGAGACTAAAAAACATTTCCCAAACATCTACGAAAAATGTCTCACATTGGGCATAGACATCACCAAAGATTATATTCCCGTAGCTCCGGCTGCCCACTACCTTTGCGGAGGAATAAAAGTGGACTTGGATGCGCGTTCAAGCATTCATCGTCTTTATGCTGTAGGCGAATGCTCTTGCACAGGCTTACATGGCGGAAACCGTTTAGCCAGCAACTCATTGATTGAAGCCGTTGTATATGCCGATGCTGCAGCAGCCCACAGCCTGAAAGTTATTGACAACTACGAATTCAACGAGCAAATCCCGGAATGGAATGACGAAGGTACTCGCCACAACGAGGAGATGGTGTTGATTACACAAAGCATGAAAGAGGTCAACCAGATTATGAGCACCTATGTGGGCATTGTCCGTAGCGACCTACGCTTAAAACGAGCATGGGATCGGTTGGACATCATCTATGAAGAAACAGAAGACCTCTTTAAACGAAGCATTGCCAGCAAAGAGATTTGCGAACTTCGCAACATGGTAAATGTCGGATACTTGATTATGCGACAAGCGATGGAGCGAAAAGAAAGCAGAGGATTGCATTATACCATCGATTACCCTAAGGCAGACAATTAATCCAAATCAGCCTTGGGGTAATTCCCCCCTTTTTTAACATCCCATTAATTTCCCACTATCATACTTATGAGATAGTGTCAATCAGCAATTTCAAATTAAGGGCTGTCACCAAAAGAGCCGTTGCATACAACAAAATCTTTGTATACAACGAATTGGCATAACGCCCCATGACTCGCTGCGAGGAAGTCAAACCCACTTGCAGAAAAACGGTAATCGGCAACTGTATACTCAATATCATTTGAGAAATAATCAGCCCCATGAAAGGGTCATGAATAAAGAATATAATAAGCAAAGCAACCCCTAGAGAGAGGAGTACTCCCCACCGCGAATAAGGACGCTTAATGTCGTAAGGCTCATTAAATATACCGGCAAAGATAGAGCCGGCAGCCATTCCGCTCGTTACGGTTGACGAGATGCCCGCCAACAACAAAGCAACGGCAAAGACCAAACCGGCCGCTTTCCCCAACAACGGAGTTAATAAAGATTGTGCTTGTTGCAGCTCTTCCACCGGTGTTCCGGCTTGAAAGAATGTTGCAGCAGCCAATATAATCATGGCGCTATTGATGGCCCAACCAATGCTCATAGCCAAAAGCGTATCGAAGAATTCGTATTTCAACGCACGAGAAATGCTCTGTTCATCCTGTAAATTGATTTGGCGGCTCTGTATGACTTCGGAATGCAAAAACAAATTGTGTGGCATTACTACAGCCCCCAATACACTCATGACAATCAGCATACTCCCCTCCGGAATCGAAGGAATCACCGAAGAGCGAATGGCTTCCGGCCAATCCACATCCGCCAAAAACAGTTCATAAAGGAATGAAAAACCTATCAATGAAACAAAAGCAATGATGACTCGCTCTACTCGCTTGTAGGTATTGGTAAAAAGCAAAATTGTTACCAACACCGCCGTAAACAGTGCTCCGATAGGAATCGGCACTCCCCAAAGCATCTGAAGCGCAATGGCTCCTCCCAAAATCTCTGCCAAAGAGGTGGAAATACTGGCCAACACCGCACTCCCTAGAATGGGACGAGACAACCAACGGGGAAGATATTTTGTTGCAGCCTCAGACAAGCACAAGCCGGTCACAATTCCCAAGTGAGCCACATTGTGTTGCAACAAAATCAACATCAAAGTAGATAGCAACACAACCCATAGCAAAGAATAACCGAATGAAGAACCCGCCGCAAAATTACTAGCCCAATTACCCGGATCGATAAATCCTACCGTAACAAGCAACCCCGGACCTACATAACGCAAAAAGTCTATGCCGCCCAAATAACGTTGAGGGGTAGGCTTTTCTACTTTTTCTGACTGACTATTATCCAGTTTCATACAAAACATTTTTCATACCTAATTATCTTGCAAAATAACAACAATTTTATGAAATAGTTCCTTTTTTCCGGTTCTTTTAAATTAAAAAATTGCCATGTCTTTGCAACTTTTTGATAATAAATATCCATTTTTAAATCAACTTGGCTATTCTTTGTCGCTTTTTATTATTTATAATTGGCTTTATTGCTTATCTTTGCAACCCATTTTAACAAAAAAAGCAGAAAACAACTTTATATGAAAAGGATACTTCTTCCGGTTATTATGACCTTATTATCCCTCTCTGTATGGGCAAAAGATGTGAACCAATCCTCATATTCCCAAGGAGAAAAAGATTCGGTCTTGAGTTCACAAAATATACCCTCCATTACCTG
>JAFUNW010000373.1 GCA_017472905.1 Bacteroidaceae bacterium | reverse complement strand
TATTGTTGGACAAGATTTCTGTGAAAGACGGTGCCATCTATACGCTTGACGGAAAACGCGTAAGCAACATCGAACGCGGCAAGATCTACGTCATCAACGGACAAAAGGTAATTG
This sequence comes from Bacteroidaceae bacterium, assembly GCA_017472905.1. Taxonomy (GTDB): domain Bacteria; phylum Bacteroidota; class Bacteroidia; order Bacteroidales; family Bacteroidaceae; genus Phocaeicola_A. The sequence goes on along the minus strand of JAFUNW010000373.1, from coordinate 5,262 downwards.
TTAAGTAAAAGAAATGTTTCGCAAGTAAATTACAGACAGTCTCTTGTCATGCTGAGCGTATCTGCTCAGCATGACAGAGACCGTCAAAAAACTTACAAAAAAGAATCATTAACAAATAAACAACAGAAAAAGAATATGAAAGAATTGAAATATGAAGCTCCCAAAGTGGAGATTATCGAAGTTGCTGTAGAAAAAGGATATGCCAGCACAACCGGATTTTTTAGTCTAGGAAGTAGTGAAGACGAAATCAAAGTAGTGGATGAGGATGGAGAAGGAACATGGGGCGACCTATGGAGTAATAAAACAGTCCATTAATTTATCCGCTACGCCTACAGCAAATCCGCTATAGGTAACGCATAAGAAAAGAGTGGGTGTGATTTTCACATCCACTCTTTTCCGTTTCCCACTTTGTCATGCTGAGCGGAGTCGAAGGAGCTTTTTTATAAAAGGAGTTAGAGGAGTTAGCGCTACGCTAGGAGTTATTGTTCGCTTCGCTCTCTAGGAGTTAGAGCCAATACTCTAGCATACTTTTCTTTTTCTTTGCTCTTTTACGTCTCTTTGTCATCCTGAGCGAAGTTTACGAAGTCGAAGCATCTTTTATCAGGAGATAAAGGGAGATAAAAGGAGATAAAGGGAGTTAAAGGCCAATAGTTTGGCAATACTTTTTCCTCGTTGAGCATACTGACGGTCTCTTGTCATCCTGAGCGAAGTCGAAGGATCTTTTTATTAGGAGATAAACTCACCCCTCCCCCTTACAGGGACCTCTCCTAAGACAGGGGAGGAGCTGAGAAGTAAGGATTGAAACCTAAGTGAAGACTTTAAGAGGGCTAGGCTATCTTAGCTGTCCCCCTGTTTTAGGGGGACGAGCCGCAAGGCGGAGGGGGTGGAGTCGGAAAGTGATGATAAATCGATCGTTTTTTCAGATCCTTCGACTTCGCTCAGGATGACAAGCGAGAATAGTATTGCAAGAGTATCGGCCTCTATCTCCCAAAGAGCAAAGCGATATCTCCTTTTATCTCCCTTTATCTCCTTAGTGAGCGAAGCGAACGATAACTCCTTTAACTTCTTTCCAAAAGATCCTTCGGCTCCGCTCAGGATGACAAAGAGAATAGTATTGCAAGAGTATCGGCTTTAACTCCTCTAACTCCTAGCGTAGCGCTAACTCCTTTAACTCCTAGTGCGCGCAGCGCTATCTCCCTTTCTCTCCTAGTGAGCGAAGCGAACGCTAACTCCTATCCCCAAGCCCCATCCACACCAATAATTGAAGAAAAAAGATAATTTCACAGGTAGGGCTTTTTTATTAGGATATGAAAAAAATATCCTCAAAACGCTTGCAGGATATAAAAATATATCTTATCTTTGTACTAATAAAAAACAAAAGAGATATGCCAACAGTTTTAATATTATTCGGATTGAGATTCAAGATTTACACGGCAGAGCACCAACCACCGCACTGCCATGTGACAAGTCAGGACGGAGAAGCGAAGTTTGAAATCAAGGATGAAGTTATCTTGATGGAGAGCCATGGAATGAAACCCAAAGACTTGAGCCTTGCAAAGTCTATCTTGGAAGAGAATCTGGAATTAATTCAAGAGGAATGGAAAAAATTGCATGGGGAGTTCTGCTCCCATGCCTTAAATAAAGAAAGGAGGCTGATATGAAGATGAACATTCTTAAATTATGGTTTGAGGACGGACGGATTTATGTGACGAATGACAAGGGGGAGACCCTTTACCAATCGCTGAAGTTCTATCCGCGTCTGTTGGTCGCTACGGATGAACAGCGACAAGCGTATGAATTCGAGTATTTCGGTATCCGTTGGGACTGCATCGACGAGGATATGAGCTACGAAAGCTTCTACTACGATGACACCAAGGAGCCGGCATCAGGCATTCAGGATGCATTCTTGTCAAACCCGGAATTGAACATCTCTGCAGTGGCACGCCGAATGGGTATCCAACAGAGCCTGTTGGCCAGCTATATCAAAGGCTCTAAGACTCCGTCACCGGAACGCCGCAAACTGATATTGGATACCATACATGAAATAGGCAGTTCCCTAATGGCTGTCTCATTCTGATAAAACGAACAGACCGTGTTGGTGGAATCTTTTCGAGATTTAAGCCAAAAGTTGTCGGATACTTGTCCCCGTCCAGTCTCGCTCCAAAACGGAAAGACGGTCTAACGAGTTACTTATGAACTTGTTAGACCGTCTCTTGTTGCGGAGGCACGACTCGAACGTACGACCTTTGGGTTATGAGCCCAACGAGCTACCAACTGCTCCACTCCGCGATGTTATTTCTGTTTTGCGAGTGCAAAGGTACGTCTTTTATTTGAATCTACCAAATATTCTTGCACCTTTTTTTGTTTAAAGGAGATAAAGGGAGATACTCTTGCAGACATTCAGAGTCGCCATTGGTCATCTTGACGGTCTTTTGTCATGCTGAGCGGAGTTTACGAAGTCGAAGCATCTTCTGGAGATAAAGGGAGATAAAAGGAGATATCGCTGCGCTCTTTGGGAGATAAAGGCCGATAGTAAAGCAATTCTATTCTCTTTGTCATCCTGAGCGAAGTTTACGGAGTCGAAGCATCTTTAATAGGAGATAGAGGGAGATAAAGGGAGATATCGCTGCGCTCTTTGGGGAGAAGTTTCCTTGAGCGGTAGCGAAAAAAGGCCGATAGTAAAGCGCCATCTCTCCCGAACTCCCTCCGAGTCACTTCGTTCCTCTCGTCCCTCTATAAACAGAGGGACAATTAAGATACTGCGGCTATCCTCAAAGTTGTTTCGACTGCGTAAACTCCGCTCAGCATGACAAAGTGGGAAATGGAAAAGAAAAAAGAAAAGTATACTAGAGTATCGGCTCTAACTCCTTAGTGAGCGAAGCGAACGATAACTCCTTTAACTCCCTTTATCTCCTGATAGAATATCCTTCGACTTCGCTCAGGATGACAGGAGAATAGCATTGCAAGACTATCGGCCTTTATCTCCCTCTATCTCCATTTATCTCCCTTTATCTCCTAATAGAAGATCCTTCGGCTTCGCTCAGCATGACAAAGAGACGTAAAAGAGCAAAGAAAAAGAAGAAAAGAAAAAGAGAAAAGAAGAAATGTAGGTCAAGTCAATATCCCGGGAAAGGTAGTTATCTTTCCCGAAGAAATAAAATCCATACTATATTCCAAGCTTCAGAATGAATAATCCAAGCTTCAGATTTTATATTCTGTGGTTTGGAATAATAATTCCGTGCTTCAGAATATAGAATGAAATCGTATTCTTTTGCCTTTAAAGCTACCTGATTACATCTTTGTAACAGGCAGAAAGAAATTATGGCATACGTTTTCTCTGAACGAAAAAGAGAATCAAAATACATTTTTTAGAACACAGAGACACAGAGTCACAAAGAAATTTTCCTAATCAGATAATCAGGGACTTATAGAAAGTACTCTGTGTCTCCGTGTCTCTGTGTTTTATAAAAAAGTCAATGATGCACACCCACTTCCTCTTATAGTAAATAGTATCTGTTATTTCTTTTTATTTACCGCAAAAAAACCAAGAAAGCCACATACAAAAAAATCCTCAATAATCGTTGGATTATCAAGGATTTCTTTGGGTGACTAGTGGGATTCGAACCCACGACATTCAGAACCACAATCTGACGCTCTAACCGACTGAACTATAGTCACCATTTATAGCTCTTTTTTCTAAAAGCGTTGCAAAGGTAGTGCTATTTCCTGAAACCTGCAAGTTTTTAATTGAAAAATTATTTGAAAAAGTATTCCCCTACTCCTATATTATTGTGATTGAATAGATTACGTGCATTCTCCAAAAATGTATTCAATTTGAGTTTTTCCGTAGGAGTCATGTCTTGAGGAGGATTGGCAGCGGGATAAACGACATAATTGGTTTTAGAACTAATAGACGGTCGCGAGGTCCAAACCAAACTGTAAGCACAATCCACCAGACGTATCACGGGACCCAGTTTTTGGAATTCCATGCGTACCATCGCACCGCCATCGGTATGCAAGGCGGACATATTCGAGAGGTAGTTTCCCAAAGAATAGACAACAAGGTGTTTTTGCGGAGACAACGAATCTGTTCGAAGTTCCATCGGTTGCAATACATGTGGATGCGAGCCTATGACATGATCCACACCTTGTGCAATCAACCAATCAGCCAATTCACGCTCTTGCTTATCCGGCAACAACCGATATTCTCTCCCCCAGTGCATGTTGGCAATAATCAAGTCCGGATGCATCGCGTGTGCTTTCTGAATGTCTTTGCGTATCAGTTCCTTATCGATATAGTTCACAACATTCGGAGGTGTCACCGATATACCGTTTGTTCCGTAGGTATAGTTGAGCAGGACGATACGAAAGCCATTCCGTTCAATCAGAAACGGATAATTCTCTTCACGTTGCTGCGATGTAGAATAAGTACCCAGATGAGGAATATCCAAAGAGTCCAATACCTGAATGGTACGTTCCAATCCTTTTCTTCTTCGGTCAAGACTATGGTTGTTGGCCGTTAAGAGAATATCAAATCCTGCTTTTTTGATAGCAACGGCATATTCGTCCGGTGCGCTGAATTGTGGGTATCCCCTATAGGGCTTTCCTGCCAAGGTCACTTCCAAATTCGCAATGGCCAGGTCTGCCCGACTGACTTCTTTCCTGACTTGTGAAAAACATTCCGTATAATCATACGAGCCATCCCATTGGCGGGCTGCATCAATTTGCGCCTGATGTTGCATGAGGTCACCGGCAAAAAGCAGTGTAATGCGTCCGAATTGCGGAGGATTTTGTGCCGCAAGGGTTCCGGCCGAAAGGATGAATAAAAGAAGAAAGACAAGGAATGGCATTGAGATGATTGGGAATTTATGATGTTGTTGTTTGTTTAAAGAAGGAGTTAAAGGAGTTAGCGCTTCGCTAGGAGTTAGAGGAGTTAGAGCCGATAGTCTTGCAATACTATTCTCCTGTCATCCTGAGCGGAGCCGAAGGATCTTTTTACTCATAGGAGTTTTATTTAAAGGAGATATCGCTTTGCTCTTTGGGAGATAGAGGCCAATAGTAAAGCAATACTATTCTCTTTGTCATGCTGAGCGGAGTCGAAGCATCTGAAAAAACGATCAATTTATCATCACTTTCCAACTCCACCCCCTCCGCCTTGCGGCTCGTCCCCCTAAGACAGGGGGACAGCTAAGATAGCCTAGCCCTCTTAAAGTCTTCACTTAGGTTTCAATCCTCACTTCTCAGCTCCTCCCCTGTCTTAGG
>JAFUNW010000372.1 GCA_017472905.1 Bacteroidaceae bacterium | reverse complement strand
TTTGTTTCATGCTCGGAAAAGAGGGCAACGATAGCGCTAGTCTCCACGCTGTCGCGTCCTCCGGGCAAAGCCGTCTTTGCTTTCAGCTCATACAGGCCGGACGGGAAGCGATCTATCCACTCCATCGGTAAAGCTTGATTGGAGGTTGCCACTCCTTCGTAGAGTATCTCTCCGTCTGCTACATCCTTATCATCGGGAGCTCGCAGCAATTGATAACGCACCCGAGTCTCTGTCGGAACGTTGCTGAGATTTTGTACTTGGAAGGTCGCGGCATGACTTGTACCCCGCATCCATTCCTGATTATCCGTTTGAATGGTTATGGTCAACGGACAGTTGCTCAGCTCCAGTCGCGTCTCTTCCTCTTGAGTCTCTCCGGAAAGAGAGGTTACTGCAGCCTGCACCCGATAAGAATCGTGCCACCACGACCATTCCCGAACCCGCTCGTCCGGCTCCAGATAAACAGCCACTTCGAACCGTCCGTCTCCATCGGTTATCCCCTCCGGCAATTGACGCACTTCGGAGTCGTAATCGTTATTTGTCCAATCACCTTTATAATATAACAGACTCTTACGCACTTGTAAAGAGACTTTAGCTCCAACAACCGGCACTCCGGAATAGGTGCGGGCCTCCCCTTTCAACCATACGGTATCGCCCATCGCGTATGCCTGACGTACACTATCGAAACGCACCTCGAACGTGGGGCGTTTATATTCTTCAACAGTTACCCACTCCCGCACCAAGGCCAACTTGGTCTGCTCATCCACCAAAGCTAGTTCATAGCTGCCATTCAACCCCGAAGCCGGAAGTACAAATTCGGCAGAGACACTTCCGAATTCATTGGTACGCACAGACTGACGGGAGAGTTCTTTTCCCCGAAAGGACAATGTCAAGGCAAAGTTTCGGTCTGACTCAACCCGCAAGCTGTCCAACCAACGTTGTTTATAGACAATGCCTTTTACAAACAAAGTCTGCCCGGGACGATAGAGGTGACGGTCTGAAAAGAGTTTGGCAAAGAGATTCTCTTCCTTCCCCACCGGATGTTGGTAATAAGAATAGTTGTTTTCAAAAAGCATGAAGGTATCTTTCGATGTAAATGCGCGGAAACAATGAACCTCCTTACTATATTTTATAGAGACGCACCCCTCCTCATCGGTCCGATAGGTTGCAATCGGAGAATAGCCTCCTCCTTGTTTCCCGGGAAGCCTGCGAGCCGCCGTTACCTCGGCATAATGAACCGGATGACCACTCTTTGCATCCAACACCATCAGTTTGATTTTCCCCTCCGGGGTATTAGTCTGACTCCGAAAATAGAGTCTGGAAAGAGTGATGAGCTGAAGCTGGGTACTTCCCTTTCCCTCAGCTACGGTTTCCAACAGATAAGCGCCGGATTCCGGCAGAGTCCATTGAAGCAAGGTATCCCGCCACTGATGTTGCCCGTTATTGTGCAACGAAAATTCTTTCTCATCGCAAAAACGGGCGTGCTTTTTCAAGCGCATCAAATCGTTTCGATATTTCGAAATGGTATCAGTCGGAAGTTCTACCTTGTGAATCCAGATTTTAAAGTGATTCAGATTTCGATAAGAGACTTTTATCTCGGCCGTATCGCCCGGATAAAGGTACTTCATTCCTTTAGTCCCATCTGTCAGTCTCCAACTAATACCGGGCAAAAGTATCTCCCGCTCCATGTTTCGGAACAGATTAATGGCCCCGTAAGTAGGATAGGTCTTAATGGCTTCGCGAACGACCTGCAACTGCTTCAACTTATCGCCTTTCCGTCCATAAGCAGTCGCCAAGTCGTACAAAGTGACAGCATTGGTCTCGCAATCCTCGAATTCCTTGCTCAAAGCCTCCAACACCCTGATATGCTCCTCCACATCTACGGCATAACTCGGCATGATGTTCATCCGGTTTTGGTTCATCAACAGCCAGGCATCTCGGGCTGATACTCCCGATAACATCTGTTGCATCTGCTTAAATAGGCGCATGATTGCCGAAACACAATCATAGTCCGACTTCGGCTGAAGAGGATAAGTCACAAATGCATTCCAGTCCAAAGGAATGTCGTTCCACGAAGTTTGTTTATAGTTCTGCAGCAAGCGAGCCAAAGAGTTCAATCCGAAAACAGCCCTCCGGCCAATCAAATGCATCAAATCATGGTTGTAATATCCACTCCATTCACCGTAATAGGTTATCGGGGCGTACTCCTTAATAGTACATTCACGGAGCTTTTCCAACTCTACGACCGACTCCATATAATGCTGATAAGCCCGTTGCTGATACATTACACTGCTCCATTCCGCCATATCCTCCGGCAATTCATCCAACTGACGGTGGGCTTGAACCCCTCGTTGTGCCGCTGTAGTGTAAACTTCGCCCAACAAAGAATGAAGTACAGCCTCATCGCATACCGAAAGGGAAGAATCGGCCACCCAATGTTCCATACGCTGTATATCAACAAAAAAACTATCCGGACTTATGCGGTCGCGCTGCTTCATCAAAGTTAAACAGGCCCGCATCATCTGAGGCAAATTCCGTTCTCCAAGGGCTTTCCGATAGATTGCATCCGTTTTCTTTATGGCAGACTCCGGATAGTCTTTCTTTTCCAAAGCTTCCACCTCTTTCCACAAAGTCTGATAGCTTTGAGCACACACCTGTCCCCCAAACAGGAACAAGACTCCTAAAAATATAAAAAGTCGGGATTTCATATTACAAATTACTCTTTTGTTTATTCGTTTCTCAAAAACGCGAAAATAAAGAGATTTATCGAATCTTCAGGCTCTGCAGACACACTTTCCAAGTGTTTTTAAGAAATATAAACACTCACACACTTTGATTAGCAGAACATTCAAAATAAATTAGAATGGGAAGCACAAATATTCAAGCGAAAATCCCTATCTTTGCCCCACTAAAACCCTTCGAGATTATCAAAATAATGAAAAAACGCATCATTCTATTGACAAAATTGCTTGCCATGTGGTGCTTGACCCTGCAAGCACAACCGGCAGCCTCATTCGACTATACAACTTTCGATTTAGGAAGCATTCTATGGAAACGCCCGACCACTACTACATTCGTTATAAAAAACAAAGGAAACCAACCTTTGATTATTAACCACGTAGAGACTTCCTGCGGATGTACAGAAGCAAAGTGGACCGAATCTCCGATTCTTCCCGGAAAATCAGGAGATATCACGGTAACATACGATGCTCTGCAATTGGGACGTTTTCATAAGTTTGTTGATGTATACACCAATGCTACAGAAGAACCGTTTTACTTAACACTCAAAGGACAAGTTTGTTCCGGATTGGGAAATTACGACATGACTTTCCCACATGCAATGGGAACAATTCGTCTAGATCGACAAAAAGTGGAATTTGAAAATGCCGTACTCGGAAAAACAGCTACTGCCGAAATCAACCTGATTAATACAGGCGAAGAGGAATACCGACCGACACTGATGCATCTGCCTTCATATATTCAAGTGGAAGCTGTTCCGGCCACATTGAAAAGAAAAGAAAGCGGGAAATTGATACTGACTCTTAATACCGAACAATTGCCACGACTCGGACTGACACAGAGCAAAGTCTATTTAGCCCGACACGTCGGGGACAAAGTTTCCGCTGAGAACGAAATCAAATTATCTACCATTCTGCTTCCCAACCTACCTGACACAAATGGGACCAAGAAACGGATAGCTCCCATCATTCGCCTATCGGACGAAGAACTAGACTTCGGGAAATTGGGAAAGAAAAAAAGAATCAGCAAAAACGTAACCATAACAAACAGCGGAGTTGCATCATTGAAAATTCAAGAGTTGCAAGTTTTCAATCCGGCATTGAGTGTAGTTCTCAAGAAACGTACCATAGCTCCGGGCGAATCCGTAAAACTGAAAGTTACAGTGGTTGCCGATTATCTGAAAACCGATAGCGAAGAGTTGAAAGTGTTAATGATCACCAACGACCCACAACATCCGCTTGTAACCATTCAAGCCAAGGCGGGGCTATAAACATCAAACAAAAAGTCATTGAACCAAACAAACCGAATAGCATGGAACATCCGGAAAATAACGAAGCATACAAAGGGTTAACCGTCAACAAAGGTATCGAGCAACCCTCAACCATAAATCCTTACCAACGATTTAATCGAGCAAAGAAACGGGCTATTTTCTCCGTCAACGATTATGTAGAAGGAATACTCAAAGGCGACATTACACGACTGAGTCAAGCCGTCACATTGGTGGAAAGTACCAAACCGGAACATCAGGTCGTGGCACAAGAAGTAATAGAGAAATGTCTACCTTATGCAGGAAATTCCATACGAATCGGTATCAGCGGCGTTCCGGGAGCAGGCAAAAGTACTTCCATCGATGTTTTCGGATTGCATGTATTGGAACAAGGAGGAAAGCTGGCAGTTTTAGCCATCGACCCAAGCAGTGAGCGAAGCAAAGGAAGTATCTTGGGCGACAAAACTCGCATGGAAAAACTATCCGTACATCCCAAATCATTTATCCGGCCCAGCCCATCGGCCGGTTCATTGGGAGGAGTGGCACGCAAAACGAGAGAAACGATCATCCTCTGCGAAGCTGCCGGTTTTGATAAAATATTCGTTGAAACGGTCGGAGTAGGACAAAGCGAAACGGCTGTACATTCGATGGTGGACTTCTTCCTTCTCATTCAACTTGCCGGAACGGGCGATGAACTGCAAGGAATTAAACGAGGCATTATGGAAATGGCTGACGGAATCGTCATCAACAAGGCTGACGGCAACAACATAGAAAAAGCGAAACTGGCAGCGACACATTTTCGGAATGCGCTTCACCTGTTCCCGGCCCCGGAAAGCGGATGGACGCCTCAAGTACTCACCTACTCCGGATTCTACGGATTGGGCATCAAAGAAGTTTGGGACATGGTTTATGCTTACATTGATTTCGTCAAAGCAAACGGATATTTCCAATACAGAAGAAACGAGCAAGCCAAGTACTGGATGTACGAATCCATCAACGAACAGTTACGAAACAGTTTCTACAATAATCCTCAAATAGCCGAAATGCTCACCCAAAAGGAAAATGAAGTTTTGGCCGGTAACTTAACGTCATTCACTGCCGCCCACCAACTTTTAGATACTTATTTCCATTCGAAACCGGACTAGAAAGAATATGAATATACAACAAAAAAGCAGCTTTAAAGCTGCTTTTTTATTTTTACTTTTTCCTAAAGCCAAAACTATCCGAAAAAGTATCTTAGGATACTTGGCAATTTATCTTAAGATACTTGGCGATTTATCTTAAGATACTTGGGCTTTTATCTTAAGATACTTTGCCCTTGAACCTGTATTGCCTAAATCAATATTCCTAAAAAGGTCAATTATCGGTTAAGATTCTCTTTAAACTCAATC
>JAFUNW010000371.1 GCA_017472905.1 Bacteroidaceae bacterium | reverse complement strand
TTGTCCGTAGGCGATGTCTTCGCGCAGGATACGCAGGGCTTCGGGTGAACAACAGTAGTCTCCGGTGGCCAGCATGTGGTTGTCGGGGTATCCTTCGCCTCCGGTACTGACGTGGAAGTAGTATCCCGCAAAACCGGATTTCTTGCCTCCGGGATTGATGAAAGCCCCCATGTGCGTTTTGTAAGGACTCTTGTCTGATGAGAAACGTACATCACGATAGATGCGGTAGGTACACTCCTTGGCTGTGAGTCCGGTGACGGAGGTGTCGAACCGGCTGATTTCATTGATCAACTCGTCTACAAATCGATGAAACTTTGTCTGTGCGTACAGATACTGCTCTTTGTGGGCATTGAACCATGCGCGATCGTTGTGCTGCTTCAATTCGCGCAGGAAGCTGATGATTTCTTTCATTTTTCTCTCTTCGAAAGTTTGGCGGCAAAGATAAAGATTAATCGTTTACGGGCAAAGTGTGTGCTTGGAATATTTTTATCTTTGACGGCGAATCGGTTTTTAGATGAAAAGATACGAAAATGGTCTGTCTCAACTAGGGATAGTTAAGATAGACCAAGTAATCTCCTTTGCACCGAATGGTGAAGGTGTCCGCTTCTGCCGTATTCAGGGTTCCTTGCCACCAGGTAGTGAAATCGCGTAAAGGGTAACGCAATCCCTCGGCTTCCATCCCTTGGGTTCCGAATGAAAAAATAGAAACGGCCGTCCCGATGGGGCATCGGAAACTGCGATTGTTCCGGCAGGGGATGAAGACTCCGTAGTCGGTATACATGCGAACTTCCATTCCCCGGTGCATATATTCGATAAGCAGGCTGATGTTTCCCAAAGTGTGGTCTTCTCTTCGGCCTGTTGCGGCTACAATTGCTATGCGCCGCATTCCTTTTTTCGCCAAATAGGTGACAGCTTTCGTTTGGTCGTTTGTCTCTTGGTCGGGATTGGGACGGAGTATGTCTGTAAAGGCTGTGTATGCTTCCGGCAAAAGCGAATCGCAGTCGCCTACTACGCGCCAAAGTTTCATTCCCCGTTTCAGAAACTCATTGGCAGCTCCATCGCAACAGACAATCCGTTCCGTTTCCTTGATTAATCCAAGCGGAAAGGGATGTGTGGGAAAGTCTCCTCCGCCTACGATGACCGCTTCCGGTCGAAAAGCATCAATTGTATCCATTTTTTGTATCCGATGTAAGCAATCACCGTATAGAGGGCATATAGGCCGGCGGTGAAATATAATTCTTTGTAAACGTATAATCCGGCACTGACAGCGTCAACAACCATCCAGACCAACCACTGTTCTACGTATTTGCGAGCCAACATCCACATGGCAAGGATGCTCAAGGCTGTTGTGAAACTGTCGAGCCAGGGAACAGTACTGTCCGTATAACGAATAAGAACGAGGGCAATGAGAATTGTCAGTAGCGTTCCATATATTCCCATTTCCCCCCATTTTTTTGTTGGCATACGGCTGATGGAATGGTTGCTTTCGTTCTCTTTGTTGCTGTTTTCCTTGTTTTTCAACCAGCAATAAATTCCATAGATAGAGGCCAGCAGATAATAAATGTTGATTCCGAAGTCGGCATACAGTCCGGCCTGATAATAGACTACGACATAGATGGCCGGCATGACGAATCCCGCCAACCATAACCAAATGCTGGCTTTATATTCCAACCACAGGTAAATTAATCCTACGACTGTTCCAATGATTTCTAAATAGTTCATCGCTATTTAATTCGAGTTGAATTTCTATTTTTTTATGAATGGTTTGCGAAAAAGGCCGGGGCCGGATACCTATAGCAAGCGTATGAATGCGTTTCTATTTTTGCTGATAGACTCTTACGTAGTCGATTTCGTAGCGCATGGGATAGGCTTGGGGTGAATCTGCTCCCCCATTGATACCTCCTACCGCCAAATTCAACAGGATGTAGTGTGGTTGTCGGAACGGATTTTTTCCTTTTCCTAATTTCCCGTTGATGGTTTCGGACAGCAAAGTTTCATTCAACAATTCGCCATCCAGGTAAAGTCGAATGGCCTTTTCATCCCAATCCATGCGCCATACATGAAATTCGGAAGCCCAATCCGGATTTTTCTCCAGAAAATGGGAAAAGGGAGTTGCTTGGCTATCCCATTTGGCTTCCCAACGCTTATTGGTCCCCCAAGCGACATTGGCCAATATGTGGGGAATGCCTTTAATCCGATAGAACTCCATGATGTCTATTTCGCCATTCGAAGGCCACTCCATAGAGCTTCCCAATGTCCAAATAGCGGGCCAAGCACCTTTGGCTACAGGGATGCGTGCTCGGACTTCCAGACGCCCGTATTGAAATTCCATCTTCCCGGAGGTCGTTACTGACGAGGAGGTACATTCTATAAACTTCCGGCTTCTGCGCCAATCTCGTGCTCCGACTTTATAGAGAGGATTGGTACGCTGTTCCCGGCGGGCTTCTATGATAAGGAAACCTCCTTTGCAATAGGCATTCTCGGGTTGATACCATTGCAATTCCTCATTGCGTGCATAGCCTCGCTCATAGTTCCAGAATGTAGTGTCAAGTCTTCCATCCTGACTAAACTCATCGCTCCACATCAATTCATATTCTTGTGCATTGACGATTGGAGCCAAAAGTAATACTGACAAAGTGCTGATAAGTATTCTTAATTTCATATTTCTCAATTTATTCAGAGAGTCTCCCCTCCCCTTTTAATAAAAAAACGAAGTCGAAACACTTTCAGAGAATTGAATAGACAATGCTTCGACTTCGTTCTACTTGATTGGAATTTCCAATAAACTTATTTCGCTTATTTGATGGTTACCTCCAATGGATTGCGAACCTTTTGGGCAAATTCGGACATGTATTTCTGCCAGGCTTCGGCATTTTCGAATCCATATTTGTTCCATCCGCTACCCCAATAGTAAGTGAATTCACTATCGGGTTCATATTCGGTTACTGCCAATACATGACCGCTGGCTCCTCCACGAAGTGTCTTGCTTTCTTCTTCAGTGAAGAGTTGAGCTTTAGCTTCCTTCATCTCATCAGGAAATGCGATACCTACGTAGATTTCACCATTTCCATTGTGGATATTGTCGCTCAAATCAGTGTATGTAACGTATCCTTCATCGGAGTTTAACGTATAAGCCTCCGGGTTTTCGGGGTGAATAACGATTCCGGCAGCAATCGGACTAGCAATACTTAATCCGCTGTATGTAACAACTGTTTTATTCAGTTGTGAACCTTTGTCCAAAGAGATGATTCGAGTTTCTGCAACAGTGGAGTCATTGCCGACAATTGTCGGAGCGTAATTCAGTTTTACTGTAAAACGCAACGGACCGTTTTCTAGAATTTCCGGCTCGCCTACGTAGCAGTAAGGATATACGATTTCATCGTTGTGTAGCAAAGCTGCTGTTCCGCCTCCTAACGTAGGACCAACTTTATAGCAGTCCAATCCGTTTCCATGATCTACGTGATAAGATACTGATTGGTACAGTTCTCCGGCTTCTTTGCCCTTGCCGATTCTTTTCAAACTGTCAATTTGTGCTTTAACAACCGGATTTAATTCTTTTTCGTAACGCTCTTCAACAACTAACTCGGGAACACGCTTCAACCAAACATCATATCCGAATGCTCGTTCACCATTGGCTTGCAGAGCCGGTCCATAAGTACGGTAAGCAGTACGGTCGTTTTCCCATGCAACATCGTCTACGCGCTCGGGGTATTTGCGTCCATAAACGCTGTTTGCAATTTCGATTGGTTCGCCGGTTTCAATTGTATATTTTGCTCCTGCATTGGCTTTAACTTCAACCGGGAAAATCAGTTTATCGTTGTATGTTATTTGATAAGGAACTTGCTCTCTATCAGCATTCAATACGATAATTTTGGCAGAGTCGTTAAGAGGCAAACGCTCTTTTATTGTTTCCATAGAAACTTCTACTAATTCTCCGGTTCGGTCAATGTCTAATGAGTTATTGACAGTTACGGTAAGTGGTCCTTGAGGAACACAGGCTGCCAAGGACAGTGCAGCAATGATAAATGGAAGATTCTTTTTCATTGTTTTGTAGATAAAAAGTAAGCGGCAAGCGTCAGCTTACCACTTACTATGGTCATTTATTAAGGTTGTTTACCGATATAAGCCAAAATACCACCGTCTACGTAAAGTACATGTCCGTTGACTGCATCGGAAGCCTTTGAAGCTAAGAACACTGCAGGACCACCTAATTCTTCAGGATCTAACCAACGGCCGGCCGGAGTTTTAGCGCAAATGAACGAATCGAAAGGATGGCGACTGCCGTCTGCTTGACGTTCGCGCAAAGGAGCTGTTTGTGGAGTCGCAATGTATCCCGGGCCGATGCCGTTACATTGAATATTGTATTCGCCATATTCAGAACAGATGTTGCGGGTTAACATTTTCAATCCACCTTTGGCAGCAGCATAAGCAGAAACGGTTTCGCGGCCTAATTCGCTCATCATGGAGCAGATGTTGATGATTTTTCCTTCGCGGCGCTCCATCATCTCAGGAATAACAGCACTAGAGCAGATAAACGGACCTACTAAGTCAATGTCGATAACCTGTTGAAATTCGGAGCGCTTCATTTCATGCATTGGGATACGTTTAATAATACCTGCATTGTTTACCAAAATATCAATCTGACCGACTTCTGCATGTATTTTCTCTACCAATTCTTTTACCGCTACTTCGTTGGTAACATCGCATACGTAGCCATGTACGTTTTCAATACCGGCTTCTTTGTAATTAGCCAATCCTTTAGCCAAAGCCTCTTCGTTAATGTCGTTGAAAATGATGTTCTTGATGCCGGCTCCGACAAATGCTTTGGCAATGTTGAATCCGATACCGTATGATGCGCCGGTAATCCACGCATTTTTACCCTCCAAAGAAAAAATATTTGCCATACTTGGAAAAAATTAAGAGTTTGAAATTAAAATAAAGGTTTCAGATTATTTTAGATCTGTGATTAAAGAAAAATCTTGGTCACCATAATCGAGGTTTTCTCCGCCCATTCCCCAAATGAATGTATAATTATGTGTGGCTGCAGCGCTATGGATACTCCATTCGGGTGAGAGGACAGCTTGGTCTCCTTTCATCCAGAGGTGGCGTGTTTCCTCTACTTCACCCATGAAGTGGCAAACAGCTTGGTCTTCGGGTACTTCAAAATAGAAATAGGCTTCCATGCGGCGACTGTGTACGTGGGCTGGCATTGTATTCCATACGCTTCCAGGAGCCAATTCGGTCATTCCCATTTGGATTTGGCAAGTTGGTAAAACTTGATTTACCAACATTTTGTTGATAACCCGGTCGTTTGAGCCTTCCAACGAACCCATGTGGGCCACGACAGCGTCTGCTTTTGTCACCTTTTTGCAAGGATAGCTTTGGTGAGCTGTGCATGAATTGAAGTAGAACTTAGCCGGTTTTTGTGGATCTTTACTTTCGAAAACAACGTTGCGATCGCCTGAACCGATATAGAGAGCTTCTTTGTAATCAAGTTCAAATACTTCATCGCCTACTTTTACTACACCGACACCGCCTACATTGAACATTCCTATTTCGCGTCTAGTTGTGAAATAAGGAGCTTTCAGTGGGTCTATGGCTTCTAGAACCAAACTTTCGTTTACAGGCATAGCGCCACCCACAACCATACGGTCGTA
>JAFUNW010000370.1 GCA_017472905.1 Bacteroidaceae bacterium | reverse complement strand
CTTTCTACATTCATTGAAGTAGAGACTGCTAAAAGCCATTTGTCTTCGTTCAAGCGATTGGGATTTCCTTGGGTTGACGGCATCACCCCTTTGGGCATAAAACTGAATCGACCAGCATAAAGAAGAGAGGGAATATGCCAATCATCGCTCAATGTTTTACCGGCAGAGTTTACCGAAGCACCGGTTCCATTGAATAAACCAACTTCATACCCCCATTTACCTCCAAGTAATCCATGCAATTCCACACCAAGGTCGAAGCCCGTTCCTATGTTGGGAGTAACAGCATTTAACGAATGAGGAAGAATGACAGCGGACGTTAGTGAAGTCGGTAAAGCCGGCATTAAAGTTTCTCCCAATGTTGTCAAATAGGCATGAGAGAATGGTGTTTTAAATTTACCTACACGTAAAGCCAATTCTTTTTTGAATGCTACATCAAACCAAGCTTGTTGCAACAATGCACCTCCACTAGCGGCAGCATTGATAGATAGATTAAAAGATACTTTTCCAAAGGCTTTTCCGGTAAATCCTAAAACAGCATAAGGAACAGAGAATCCCGAATTCGCTACGTTGTCTTGGTTATAAGCTTTGTCTAGTCCTTCGTCATCATACCAACGATAGTTGGCTGCTGTTTGAACCAATAAATAGGGCTTAAATACGAAGTCTCCCTTTTTAGTTTCAATAGTAAATCCATTTCGTCCGGCCAATGATACTACTCCATTTTCCGTATCGGCTTCATATTGTGCCATTGCACTGTTCATCCCGAAAAGTATTCCGATGAACGAAAATATATTTTTTTTCATGTCTTATTTCTATTTACAATTCTATTTTAATAAATGCCCGCTCTTAAATTAAAGAGATTCCAAAAATCGAATTAAAGCATTTCGTTCCTGCTTAGACATATTTTTGAAAAGATTCTTTGATGCTTCTCCCTCTCCACCGTGCCACATAATCGCCTCAAGTAAGTTTCGAGCACGTCCGTCATGAAGGAAATAGGTGTGTCCGTTAACTTTCTCTTGTAGACCAATACCCCACAACGGAGTGGTACGCCATTCGTTTCCACGAGCTAATCCGCTGACGTAATTGTCGTTTAATCCAACTCCCATGATTTCCGACCCCATGTCATGAAGTAAGAAATCTGAGTAAGGATGAATTGTTTGTCTGCCAAGCCAAGGTAAATGAGTACCTCCTAACAGAGTGGAACCACGAGGACGAGTGTGCAACGTTGTGACGTGACATAAATGGCATTTTGCCTCATAAAACTTTTGCTCACCTAGTTTGACCTGTGGGTCATTGACGTCACGTCTCGCAGGAACTCCCAAAGCTTGCATATATAGATCTACATTTTCCATATCTTCGGTTGAAATATCCAATTGATCGTATGACAACCCCATCATACTGCCTCCTTGCATTTGACTCTGTCCTTCACAAATTTCTTCCGGGTATCGGCTATTTGTGACTCCCATGTCACTGGAAAAGCCCAATTCAACTGTCAAATCAGCATGTTGTGCTTTGTTGCCACTCAATCCTAAACTTAACACACCACGTTCGTTGATATAGTTTGCTCGTCCGCTGATACCATATTCCGGATAATTACTAATCGCAGCCAACGCTTCAATCTCTTTCGTATCAATGGCCATCATTTGGCCCATTCCGACATGACGTAAAGGAATACGTACAGTACAGAATAAATCTTCCGGGCGAATGCTGTCTGCATACCATTCTGAGATTTCATAGCTAGGTACACACAACTCATATTCTTCTCCATCAGGGAATGAAAAGGTTTCATATCGAAGAGATGTTTTCAATTTCCCTTCCGGTTTTACACCATAAATGGCTTGATCGTGAATTACGCGCCCATAATCAGGAAAGAATGCTCCGTTTTTACGGGTTACGTATATCAGCATTGAAGAGAAACCATAGCTTCCAGAACCTCCTTCGTTCCATAATGCCGGTTTTGTTCGTCCTGCATTTCGATGGCAACTACCACAAGAATATCCGGCATATACCGGTCCTAACCCTCCTCCATGTCCGTTACTACTAGTACGAATGTCATCATACAAACGGTCTCCACGAATAAACCGTGTATCATATGTTCCGCTCAACCAATCTGCCGGAGAGTCATATGCATATGAAGAATTGACGAAGATTGTAGAAGTTCCGGCAGAAAGAGCATAACCTTCCGGAATGGCTATATCAACCACATCTATTCCAGTGTCATCTTCACAGGCAGTAAACAATACTGCAGAAAACGTCAGCAAAATTAGATATTTATTCATTGATATCCTAAAATATAAGTTATAAAATGCCAAAAGGTTAAGGACAAGTTTTCTGCCCTTAACCATGATTTGTAAAATTATATTATTTCTTTATTTAACTGTGCGAGGTTTTCCATCTTTAAAAAGTAAATATTCCAAAGTATGGAAACCGCGTACACTTTGTGCTGCTTCAACCACATCATCAGCATCTCCATCACTCCAATTCAAGTCATCGTAATTTCCTGAAGTCAGAATCTGAACAATCGCATCTTGGTCAAGCGGCCAACTATCCATGTTGGGGTCTAGTCCCAAAGCGTCTACCGGACCAAACAAGAACGCTTCACTTTCCTCCCAAGGCTTACGAGCTTCCATCCAAGCATCACATGCAACAACAAAAGCTCTGTCTGAAGGATTCTCAATCAAGTCAAGTATGGATTCATAAAGAGCATCATTCCCCTGTTTTAAAGATAAATAAGTCGGCAATACTACGTTGTCTACATAATTATCCACAACCGGATCTAAAACGTCATTACTCAAATTATTTATCACATAAGGCTTCAATTCATCTTCCAATACCAAAACCAATTCCGCACAGGCTGTCATCGCCTCTAGAGTTTCTGTGCTGTTGATGTGATTACGGAACGGCTGCTCTATATTGTAAATAGCTTCTGCTGCTTTCTTGATGGCATCATTTACTTTCTGATCCAATTCTGCATTTTTTGTTGCAACTAATCCGGAAATTGATGCTTCGGTTACGCTTCCATCCAATGAACCGTAATAAGCATTACGGATAGAATAGATGTTGTTGCGATAATCGTCACGTGAATGCCAACTATACCACGATTCCACAGCATACAGCGCTTCAGTTGTTTTCCCACTGACATAGAGATTATAAGGATCACCGATTTTAGCTGTACCTACTTCTGTTGCAATTGTCACACATCCATCAATAATTTGTTCTACACAACTTTTGGCAGTTGGATAATCTGATAGTTGTTGATTTTTGAAGCCTTCAGCATATGAAATACCATCAACATAACTGTTATTCCAAGCAGTATACAATGTGGTGGCATCTTTTTTCAGCAAAGCTGCCACATTGCGCATGTAGTTGTGCCAACTAGCCGCATTCTCTGAACTATAGTCCAGATCTGCTGAAGTTTGATTCTCACCTTCATTGATGAAAACATCATCATTATCATCTCCACACGAAGTGGTTACAAATGCATTTCCTATCAGGAGGAGTGCAACATAAAAAAAACTTTTCTTCATACTCTTTCTATTTAAATTAAAAATCAATTTTTCCAAAACCATCCGACATAAGCAATTCCGATAGAAAATTCATTCTCACTATTGTATTTTCCTTTACCGAAAATTTTGCTTGTTCCAATTTGGCGGGTCATATAATCTGCTTTTACAACCAGATTCGGTAGCGCAAACCAATTCAAACCGACTGTCCACATACTGGTTTGCAAACGTGAATCCATCGTTTGGCCTTTTTCTCCTTCTTCTTGTGAATTGTAATATTCATAACGAGCAAAGGGATAAATTACCGGCACCTTTTTATTGCATGAAAAGATTCCGTTGATATTCAATCCGACTTCAGCAGCATAGCTTACTGCATGTTTTGCTACAGGAGAGAGCCTGCTATAAGGCGAAGAGTTAGACAACATAATGACATTCGCTTCACTCAGTTTCTTTGAATTTCCTAAATTTCCATAAACCATATTAGCACGAGCTGTCAGATAGCGCCCACAATATTGAGCATCTGCTGTGTAGATACGTACCGGAATCTTACCTACAGATGCATATGTTTGTGATTTGTCAGAGTTGCTTCCGGCATCGGCACAATAATAGAACGAACTACCTATGCGTAATCCTGGAATTCCTTTGTAATCTAAACGGATAGCATAACCGGGTGAATTGAAGTTGTCTTCTTCAAAGAAGCCTTGTTTTCCTC
Organism: Bacteroidaceae bacterium; assembly: GCA_017472905.1. Classification (GTDB taxonomy): domain Bacteria; phylum Bacteroidota; class Bacteroidia; order Bacteroidales; family Bacteroidaceae; genus Phocaeicola_A. Next base: position 553 of record JAFUNW010000370.1, on the reverse strand, counting down.
CTGCTACCCATGTGTTACGGTCAAAACCATTGGCATTTAATCCTGCAACAATCAATGCTTGATAATCAAAAGTGGCATATCCTTTTCCAAAAGTTCCAAATAGCTCTAGTCCTGTCTCGTGCCATGTTGAAGGTAAGATAGTCGTTTCCCCTTCCGGACGATAGGTCCCAAAAAAGTTTATTGGTTCGTGATGTGCATTTGTTAAACCGACCGGAACAATTATATGACCGGCTCGTACATTGAATGTCGGATGAATCAAGCGGGTAATATGAAATTGTTCCAATGCAACTTCACCACCTTTCTCTATTTCAGTTTCATATTCTCCGTTTTCTGTGTTTTCCAATTCCATAGCCGTTCCGGTTCCACCGGCCTCAAATTCAATTTCAGCACCCAATATCCATTTTGAATTAAACTTATAATCGAAAGCTACAATCATGCGAGGGATAGAAATTGTACTGCGATTTTCTCGTGTATTTCCGCTTCCTTTTCCCATAAAACGGTTTATACCATAATCTTTAAAGCTTGCGACCATCTCACCATATCCTCCCAAACG
>JAFUNW010000369.1 GCA_017472905.1 Bacteroidaceae bacterium | reverse complement strand
TTGACATAAAAAACGATGATGTTGTGAATGGATTCTATAAAGCCAAAGGAAATGGTGTTGTAAGATTGGGTAGTGCTATTGAAGCAAATAACTTTGTGGGACAATGGTCGGTAGATTGTGAGACAACAAGTGCAGTCAATGCAGATGATGCCAAGCGATTATTACTTAACAAACTCAATCATAAACTTGGATATGCATTGGACAACCTCCTTAATGGAAGACCTCAAGAGTCGGGATACTATATACCCGAACAATCAATCTCTGTTTATTTTGCAAAAAACAATGTGGAATCTGATGAGAAATTATCCTTTCTTCGAGAATCTATAAATGGGTATATCTCCAAAACACCGGGGATAACGTTGAGTACTGCTCTCGATTCAACAAAGAATGTTGAGCGTGATGAAATCGCCCAAATACAGTCCAAATATGTAAAAATGGAGAGCCGTGCGCCAATACATGAGCTCGAAGGTTTCTCGCAGATTCTCCGTATCTCTGTTAAGAAAAATAATGATTACTATACACTTGTAGGTGAATTATCAGAATTAGCTACAGGTAAAAGTTTAACCACTGTTACTATCAACGGTGCAGACTTTAATATCAAAGATTTGTCTGCAAAAAATCAAGAGCTTGCGGCCAAATTACTTGCCGTAGGATTAGGGTTTAAAGAATGGGAGATTGGTGAAGATATAGGTGGTTTTAAATTAGCTTGGACTAATGGCATGCATGGACTTCTCTTACATATAGATAACCCAGATCTTACAGCAAAGGAAGATATTATAGATTTGTCAAATAACACCATTTCTATTGTTAAATCGGACAATCGTTGGCGTTATCCTCATACTAAAGAATTGGAGAATATACGTAAATACAAAGATGAATTAGGACTTAAAACCAAATTTTGGTCAGCAGATGGTCCTGCAAAGAACAAATTTTATGTTGTAAATTTTGAATATGACGATACCCCTGAAGCTTTTAGGAAGGGAAAATATGCAGCAGCCATCATGCTAGTAAAAGAATTTTAACGAATTAGCTTATGAAAAATTTATTTCCATTACTTTTATTTTTGGTGTTGACTCCATGTGCACATGGACAAATGATGAGTATGTCTGAAACAGAACCATCTCACCATTCATTGTACGATTCTAGCTCAAACACACCTAAAATCTCTATATCTAGATCAAGAGAAATTAGAGATAATGACCGATTCTTGGCATTAGTTCCCGGTGCAGTTCAAATGAGAAGGAAGTGGCCGGCTATCGCCGGTACAATTTGGGGTGGTATGGCTATAACCGGAGGTCTTGCCATCTATGAGCAGTTTCATATTGTTAAACTACAGAATGATATGGATAATGACCCGTCAAATGCCAATTGGTATGATGAGAAGATTCGTAAATCAAAGAAAATACGCAATGGTTCACTGATTGCTCTAGGTGGTATATATATTGCAAACTATGTGTCTGCACTTTTACTCCCGGATAAAGACCCTCGTACAAGTTGGATATCTTTATATGCAGCTCCTCAAGGAGCAGTAGGATTAACATATGCTTTAAAATTTTAATGAGATATGAAAACAGTATTTAAGTATTTGCCTGTTGTGGTTGCATTATTTCTTTTGATATCTTGTGAAGAGGATAATTATACTACAAGTTCTGCAATATATGGGACTGTCATCGAGTCAACAGACAATACCCCCATTGAGGGAGTTGTTGTGACAAATCAAACAACAGGAAAGAATTGCATTACAAAGGAAGACGGCCGATATGAGTTTCAAAATCTAGAATTTGGTAAAACTTATAAAATATATGCCGAAAAAGATGGATATATACCATCTTCTCAAAGTATTACTTCGTCCGAAGTTCGCGATAAGATTGAGCTAAACATAAAATTAAAGAAGAGACCCTAAAATATGAAAACGAGAATATTATCTTTGTTTGTGTTAGTCGTATCAACTTTCGTATTTTTAAGTTGTGAAGGAGACACTCCTCCGGAAAAGACTGTTGGCAATATTACTTTTGTCATTACAGAAGAGAATACACCTCAAACACTTTCGGGCGTTTCTATTCAGTTATACTCGGACAATGACCCATCTGTAACTCCAACCGATAGGACTGACAACTCCGGTCGTTGTACATTCTCCAATATACCGATTGGAACATACCACTTAAGCCTCAGTAAACCAGGATATGAGAGTAAGAATGACTTAACCCTCAGAATTTATGGAGGAGATAATCCTTATAAAGAAATCTCATTAAAACGCATTACAACTGAATTAACGATTGCTCCCACAGTATTAGATTTTGGGAATAATGAATCTGTCGTACAAAAGGCTTTTAGTTTAGTTAATCCCAATTATGAGGACTTGACATGGGCTGTTTTGGATACAGATGTACCTTGGATTGTTTCTGTTTGCGATAAGGATGGAAAGAAAAGCGGTACAATTAAATACAACCAAGAGATTGCAATGTCTGTAACAATTAATAGAGATGCACTTGCAAACGGCAATAACGAAAGTACGATTGTGATACTTTCTGATTATGGGCGAGCAGAACTCTATGTAACAGCTGTTGGAGCAGATAGAAGATATCCTATAACAGAATTAACGGAGGTGTCTGAAATAGATATGCAAACTGCCATATTCAAAGGGAAAGTATTGAGTATCGGTGCACCTGAATATGAGGAAAGAGGTTTTGTTTATAGTACATCATCTATTGCAGAAGATGCAACTGATGGATTTACAAAGATTCCTGCAGAAATGAATTCAGAAGACTCTTTTTATGTTGCAGTTAATGGACTGAATAAAGGAACAACCTATTATGTTCGTGCGTATGGAAAAAACGCTCTTGGACTTAAACTCAGCAATACCTATAAGACCTTTACAACGATGGCGTCCAGAACATCAGTTAGTACTCAACCTGTCAAACAAGTGGATGTTGTTAACGGAAAGGCACAGTTCAATGGTACAATAACTGAGATTGGCAGCCCGATATACTCAGAAAAAGGTTTTTGCTATAATACAGCAGGCGAGCCAACTATATCTGACACCAAATGTACGGTATCAGGAACAAGCGGTGGAGACTATTACTACTTATGTGCAGGACTTGCTACAAACACAACGTATTATGTAAGAGCATACGCAATACAGAATAATAAGGTTTATTATGGTACTTCTGTAGCATTTAGCACTGATATGTCGACAACCAGTGTGTTCACTTCAAGTGCAACTAATGTAACTCCTTCTTCAGCTACGCTAAACGGTTCTATTGTAAAAGTTGGAAGTCCTATCTATTCAGAGAAAGGTTTTTGCTATTCTACAGCTCCTAATCCAACAATTAATAGTACAAAGAAATTAGTTGGCGGAACCGGAGAAGGAAATTTCTCGCTCAACATCACTGGACTGGATTATAATACTACCTATTATTATAAGGCATATGCGATACAGAATGGAGAGCCTATTTATGGGGCGGAGGTAAACTTTAATACAGGAACGACTCCAGCTGTAGTACAAACAGAGTCTGTGAAATCTGATGATATCGGATATAACGACACAGAAGTCAGTTTCAGAATCACAAATATTGGGAATCCGATGTGCACTGAGGCTGGAATTTGTTATAGTATCTATCCCAATCCTACTATAAGTTCAAATAAAGTTAAAGGAAATATTAACACATACTCACAATCCATCGAACTTACAGGACTGCGTGAAAATACAACATATTACTTTAGAGCATATGTTATACAAAATGGAGAAACCCAATATAGTTCAGAATTAAACTTTACAACAGGAACACGCCCTTCTGTTTCTACACTATCTCATAGCAATCTCTCCAATCCATATGGACTGATAAACATGTGGGAAGTCCAATTAAATGGGTGTGTTAATTCTGTAGGAAATCCAACTATAAAAAGTCGTGGCTTTAAGTATAGCACATCCGGAGATCCTGAAAGTGGAGGCACAACTGTATCTGTATCAGGCTCTACTTCTGGAAACTTTTCAAAGTCTTTATCAGGTTTAAAAAGTAATACTACTTACTATGTAAGAGCATTTGTTTCTGTAAAAGTTAGAGGCATAACAGAATATGTATATGGAGATCTACATACTTTTACAACAGGTAATTGATGTTATAAAAGATTCTCTCTTATAGAAAGTAGCCAGTCAAATATGATGACTGGCTACTTTTTTATTCGTATCCGATAAACATTATACCTATTAATGAAACAATTGTATAGCCATAGATAACTATACAAAAAATCCCAAGAAGCTACTTGTCCATCTATAGGCTCGTATCTTCTTAGGATTTTGTTTTCAGCTAATTCCGATTACTCTTCTATTCGCTCCAATTGAACGGTAAAGTGGCGCATAAGCTCTGTTTCCCATACAATTTTCACACCATGCTTGATGCTATCGCGGCGATCATACACATTCTTCAATGCGGCTGCAATCACATCCATGTGATTATTTGTATAGACACGGCGGGCAATGCAAAGACGAAGCAAGTCTAATCCACCAAAACGATTTTCACGAGTTACAGGGTCGCGGTCTGCCAGGATATATCCGATTTCACAACCACGCACACCGGCTTCCAAATAGAGTTCGATAGCCAATGTCTGAGCCGGGAATTCTTCTTTGGGTACATTCGAAAGTACCATGTCGGCATCCACGAACAATGCATGTCCACCAACCGGACGTTGATAAGGAATGCCATATTCATCCAACTTAGCAGCCAGATATTGCACCTGGCGAATACGCGTTTCGATGTTGTCCAATTCGGTATTCTCATCCAAGCCAACTGCCAAGGCTGCCATATCGCGTCCGTTCATACCTCCGTATGTCAAATAACCTTCAAAAGGAATACAAAAACGTTTGGCTCCTTCATACCAATCTTCGTGTTTGGTAGCAATGAAACCACCCATGTTCACAATTCCGTCTTTCTTGGCACTCATCGTCATGCCATCGGCCAACGAATAGATCTCTCGTACAATTTCCTTGATGGTTTTATCGGCATATCCCTCTTCGCGAGTCTTAATAAAATAAGCATTCTCTACAAAACGAGCCGAATCGTAAATCACACGCTTGCCATATTTGTCGGCCAAAGCACGCACTTCACGCAAGTTTTGCATAGAAACAGGCTGACCACCGGCTGTATTATTGGTAATCGTAATGATAATGAACGGTATTCTATCTGCATGTTCTGCCAAAACTTTCTCCAATTTCTTCGGGTCTACATTACCTTTGAAAGGGACCTCCAATTGCGTATCCTTGGCTTCGTCCACTGTACAATCCAAAGCGGTAGCCTTGCGACTTTCGATGTGTCCTTTGGTCGTATCAAAATGTGAATTACCGGGCACAATATCACCGTTTTTTACCAAATGACTGAAAAGTACATTCTCGGCTGCACGTCCTTGATGAGTAGGGATTACATATTCAAAACCTGTTAACCGCGTAATGACTTCCTTTAATTGGAAAAACGAAGAAGAACCTGCATAACTTTCATCGCCCATCATCATGGCAGCCCATTGACGGTCGCTCATTGCTCCGGTTCCTGAGTCGGTAAGACAATCTATATAGACTTGATCCGACTTTAATTGAAACAAATTGTAATGTGCTTCTTTAATCCATTGTTCGCGCTCTTCACGCGTACTCTTACGGATGGGTTCTACCATCTTTATTTTCCATGATTCTGCAAAAGGTATTTCCATATATCTCTAATAATATTAATGTTTTTAATTTGTCAGGCAAAATTAGTAACTTTCTGTTGACTACCCAAAAATTAACTGACAAAAAGAAAGATTTAAAAGAAAAAAGTGGATATTCCGACCCATCTCATTCGCTTTTTGGCACTCACATACGATAAATTCCTCAGGAAGAGAGAAATTCAATGAGCCATCAATACGCAATTTCTGACAACAATGGGAAAGTATTATTTTTTCTAGGTTAGGAAAAACTTTTTCTCTGGTAGGGGAATATTTTCGCCGAGTATTTCAAAGAAAATATAGTGTTGATTTCAAAAAAAAAATCTACTTTTGCGCTTTCATTACAATTTGATTCGTTAACCCGCATAAAAAAGATGCCGAAACGAATGAATATTCAAGTATAGACCAAACAACGTAATAATACATTATATATATGTTCAATAATACATTCGGTAACATTTTCCGCCTCACCAGCTTTGGAGAATCTCATGGCGCCGGAATTGGAGGTGTCATTGATGGTTTTCCTGCAGGCATATCAATAGATATCGAATTCATACAACAAGAATTGAATAGGCGCAAACCCGGACAATCCAAAATCACGACCGACCGCAAAGAGGATGACAAGGTTGAATTTCTATCCGGTATATTCGAAGGTAAAAGTACGGGATGCCCCATTGGTTTTATTGTTCGAAACACCAATCAGCACTCCAATGATTATGAAAACCTACGCAACCTCTATCGTCCATCCCATGCCGATTATACATACACAAACAAATATGGTATAAGAGACCATCGCGGTGGCGGACGTACATCTGCAAGAGAAACAATCGCCCGTTGTATAGGAGGAGCATTGGCAAAACTAGCTCTCACACAATTAGGCATAACCATACAGGCATACACTTCGCAAGTAGGAAACATTGCTCTTGATAACGATTACAAGAAATACGATCTAAACCTTATCGAAAGCAATCCGGTCAGATGTCCGGACCCCCAAAAAGCGGCCGAAATGGAGCAGCTCATCAGTGAAGTCAAAGCAGCCGGAGATACGATTGGAGGAATTATAACATGCGTAATCAAAGGATGTCCGATCGGATTAGGACAACCCGTATTCGGCAAGCTACATGCCGCACTAGGTCATGCCATGTTGAGTATCAATGCCGCCAAAGGTTTTGAATATGGAGAAGGATTTGATGGAATAACAACCCGAG
>JAFUNW010000368.1 GCA_017472905.1 Bacteroidaceae bacterium | reverse complement strand
CGGAACGGCATATAAATCAAAATCGTCTGAATCAACAATTTTCACATCATAGAAAGAGCCTATTTCCAATGTTTTCTCCTTACAAGCTATCAGCACTTCCGGGTCCACTTCCGGTGAATCATATTCCGAACGAGCTACATAATAGCCTCCCTCTACCCTATCAACCACTACTTTCAATACTCTCCCAACTTTTTCCATATTCAAGGTTGAAGAAACTGTCTGCTGAATGGCCATTAATTCATCCAATCGACTCTGTTTTAAATCGAAAGGAACATTATCTTCATAATGCAATGCCGAATAAGTCCCTTCCTCTTCCGAATAAGCAAATGCTCCCATCCGATCAAAACGTGCCCACCGCACAAACTCTTTCAGTTCTTCAAAATCCTCAGCTGTCTCGCCTGGAAATCCCACCATAAACGTTGTACGCAAGTGAATTCCGGGAACTTCTGTCCGAAAATCCCGAATAAGTTGGTATGTCTCTTCTTTCGTTACGTTTCGATGCATGCGTTTTAGAACATTGTCGCTGACATGCTGAAGAGCAATATCCATATATTTGCACACATTATCTCGTTCCCGCATCACTCGAAACAAATCCTTTGGGAAATGTGTAGGATAAGCATAATGCAATCGAATCCATTCCACACCGGGAATGTCAGAAATTCGTTCTATCAACTCTGGAAGCATCTGCTTTTTATACAAATCCACACCATAATAAGTCAATTCCTGTGCGATTACTTGAAATTCCCGCACCCCATTCTTCACCAACAGACGCACTTCATCCAAAATCTCTTCCATCGGACGAGAAACATGCGCTCCCGTAATAATAGGAATGGCGCAATAAGCACAATTACGGTCGCAACCCTCGGAAATCTTCAGATAAGCATAATGAGAGGGAGTTGTCAAACAACGCTCCAAACGCCGCTCGTCCTGATACACCTTTCCCAAATCGGTCAAAAGCTCTGTCCAGTTGAATTTTCCGTAATACTTATCAACTTGAGGTATTTCCTGTTGCAAATCTTTCAAGTATCTCTCAGAAAGACATCCCATGACAAAGAGTTTTTTCAGACGCCCTTCCTCTTTGGCTTGGCAGAACTCCAGAATCATATTAACCGATTCCTCTTTGGCATCCCCTATAAAACCACACGTATTGATGACAGCGATTTCCCCTTGTGGATTCTCGCTATCGTGCGTAACGTTGTAACCATTAGCTTGCAATTGGCGCATCAATTTTTCCGAGTCCACCAAATTTTTTGAGCAGCCCAATGTTATGATATCGACTGTTTTTCGCTTCATTCTTTCTCTCCGAATAATGAATCTACGAATTCAGCTTTTCTGAAAGCCTGCAAATCCTCCATTCCTTCTCCCAATCCGATATATTTTACCGGTATTTTGAATTGATCCGAAATGCCGATAACCACTCCCCCTTTGGCTGTTCCGTCTAACTTTGTCACGGCCATAGCGGAAACTTCCGTAGCCAAAGTAAATTGTTTGGCTTGTTCAAAAGCATTCTGACCGGTAGAACCATCCAATACGAGCAACACTTCATGAGGAGCTGTAGGCACAACCTTTTTCATTACATTTTTAATTTTGGTCAATTCATTCATCAATCCCACCTTGTTATGCAAACGTCCGGCTGTATCGATAATCACCACATCGGCTCCGCCTGCAACAGCAGAACTCAACGTATCAAACGCAACTGAAGCCGGGTCCGACCCCATTTGTTGCTTAATGACGGGAACACCTACCCGTTCACCCCATATACAGAGTTGCTCCACTGCTGCTGCGCGAAACGTATCAGCAGCACCCAGATAGACACTTTTTCCGGCTTTTTTGAATTGATATGCCAATTTTCCGATTGTAGTTGTCTTTCCAACGCCATTCACGCCCACAACCATGATTACATAAGGCTTTTTCCCCTCCGGAATTTCATATCCTTCAGTGTCCTCACTATTATTTTCAGCAAGCAAAGCAGCTATTTCTTCACGAAGAATACGGTTCAGCTCGTCCGTTCCCACATATTTGTCTCGCGAAACCCGCTCTTCTATTCTTTTAATGATTTTAAGCGTGGTTTCTACGCCAACATCCGAGGTAATCAACACCTCTTCCAAGTTATCCAGAACCTCATCGTCAACTTTCGATTTACCGGCGATGGCGCGTGCAATCTTTCCAAACACACTTTCTTTAGTTTTAGACAATCCTTTGTCTAAAGTCTCCTTTTTCTCTTTTGAAAAGAAACTAAAAAATCCCATATTGCTCTATGCTTTTATACTAATGTTTGTCTTCTATTTTAAATTATCATCTCAAGTTCCCCAAACAGAGACCGTGATAACTTCCTCATGTTGCCGGGAGTTCCGTTTTTTGACCATCCCGACAAGAACAGCTCTTTCATCCCTCCTTTTACCTCAAACCGGAACGAAGCTGAATCGAGTGCAAAGATACGACAAATCAATATGTTAACAAAAAAAGTTCCCCTCATTCTTCTAAATGAAAGGAACTTTTCCTGATTTACAATATCTATATTCAGATTTTCTTATTTCTTAAAGAAATCTTGAACTTTATCATTGGGAACCATTTGCTCATCAAAGATGTAAGCACCGGTCTTCGGAGACTTTACCATCTTGATTACTTTTGTATATGAACGTCCTTCTTTACCAGCGTGAAGGGTTGCAACTGTTTTCTTTGCCATGAGTTACTTCTTATTTGATTTCTTT
>JAFUNW010000367.1 GCA_017472905.1 Bacteroidaceae bacterium | reverse complement strand
CGATGAAACGTGACGACACAAAGAAAAACTTTACTGAAATATTGGGTAATGACTTGGCAACCGTTCTATTTCATTACCTTGCGTTTCTTTGCTAAATTGCCATTGTTACTATTTCCGAGGTTTTCTGTTTAATGCGTTATGCCTCAGTTCAAAACGCAGAAATTCACCTTTTTTGCTCCGAGAACCGTAATTTTTCATAAAAAAAGCGACTTCTTACATTTTACCATTAAAAACAGCATCAATTGGTAAATCAGAAATCAAATATAGTGTTGGCTTTTCAACTCGTCCACCGCTTTTTCTAATTCGGCATACCATGCCTCCCCAAACTTACGGATAAGTGGTTCGCGCAAGAATCGGTAGACCGGCATATTTTTGGCTTTACCCAACACTACTGCCGCCTTGCAAACATCCCACCGATGATAATTTACAGCTTTATACGGCCCATAATCCCCTACTCGAACGGGATAAAGATGGCACGATACCGGCTTATAGAATTTGCTTTTCCCATCGCGATAAGCCTTTTCCAAAGCACAATAGCAAGTACCATCCTCGCCATAGCAGGTAAAGACACAATCTTTTCCGCGCACAATAGAGGTCACCAAATCACCTTCCTCATCGATATAAGCCACTCCTTGTTGTTCTATGACCGCACGAGCTTCGGGCGAAAGATCGTCCCATATAGTGGGAAGTACGTCTTCTATCTCTGCTACTTCTTCTTGCTCCAACGGTGCTCCCGCATCGCCCTCAATGCAACATTCACCCTTGCAAACCGACAAATCGCAAAAAAACTTCTCGCGTAAGACATCCAGACTTACTACTACATCATCTATCTGAATCACTTCTTTTCTTTATTATAATTAAGGATTGAGAAATCGAAAAACAGAAATGGAGAATCGAACATCTTCTCAATTCTCCATTTTCAGATATTTATTTAATTCTATCTTTATTAACTCAACAAATTCTTTCCACTCATCTCTGCCGGCTGAGGCAAGCCCATGATGTGCAAAATCGAAGGAGCTACATCAGCTAACACACCATCAGCAACCTTCGCATCTTTGTTTTCCGTTACATAAATACAAGGTACGGGGTTCAAGGAGTGAGCCGTATTGGGCGTACCATCGCTATTGACAGCATTGTCTGCATTACCATGATCGGCAATGATAATAGCCTCATATCCGGAAGCCTTGGCTGCCTCTATCACCTCTTTCACACACGTATCTACAGCCTTAACAGCAGTCTCTATCGCTTCATATATGCCGGTATGTCCCACCATGTCGCCGTTGGCAAAGTTCACGACTATAAAGTCGAACTTCTCTGTACGAATAGCCTCTACCAGTTTATCCTTCACTTCATAAGCACTCATTTCGGGCTTCAAATCGTAAGTAGCCACTTTCGGAGAAGCCACCAAGATACGCTCCTCATTCTCATACGGAGTTTCGCGACCACCATTGAAGAAGAATGTTACGTGGGCATACTTCTCCGTTTCGGCAATGTGCAATTGAGTTTTGCCTTGAGCAGCCAAATATTCGCCCAACGTATTCTGCACGTTTTCCTTATCGAAAAGGATGTGTACACCGGTAAACGAAGCGTCATACGGCGTCATACAACAATAGTGCAATCCGGGAATGGTATGCATGCCGGCTTCGGGCATATCCTGTTGGGTCAATACAACAGTCAGCTCTTTGGCTCTATCATTGCGATAGTTGAAGAAGATAACCACGTCTCCTTCCTTGATTGTGCCGTCTACCGTAGCATTGTGAATAGGCTTTACGAACTCATCGGTCACGCCTTCGTCATAGCTCTCCTCCATTGCAAGCACCATGTCGGTAGCTTGCTTACCCTCACCATTCACCAACAGGTCGTAAGCAATCTTCACACGCTCCCAACGCTTGTCGCGATCCATCGCATAGTAACGTCCAACAATCGAAGCAATCGTACCGGCACTCTGTGCGCAATAGGCTGTCAACTCTTCGATAAATCCTTTTCCGCTCTTCGGGTCTGTATCACGACCATCCATAAAGCAATGGATATATGTATTGGCGATGCCGTATTCTTTGGAAATATCGCACAATTTATACAAATGTTCCAAAGAACTGTGTACTCCTCCGTTCGAGGTCAAGCCCATCAAATGTACGTTTTTGTCATTCTCTTTGGCATACGTATAAGCTGCCATCACCTCCTTGTTTTGCATAATGCTGTTATCAGCACAAGCACGGTTGATCTTTACCAAATCTTGATACACGATACGTCCCGCGCCAATGTTCAAATGGCCTACTTCCGAGTTTCCCATCTGACCATCGGGCAAGCCTACGTTCTCCCCACTTGCCTGCAATTGAGCATGCGGATAGTTTGCTTCCAAATAATCCATATAAGGAGTGGGCGTATTGAAAATTACGTCACCTTTACCATGATTACCGATTCCCCATCCATCGAGAATCATCAAAAGAGCTTTCTTTGCCATAAAATTCTTGCTATTTCGGTTATTATTAATATTCATATATCGAAAAACGGTGCGAAGATACACTTTTCCGTCCAAACATTCAAAGCAAAACCATTTTTTTCGTAGAATTATTCATTCTTCATTTCTTCTAATTCCATCGAGACCTTCTCCCATTCTTCTACGACAGCATCCAATTGTTTTTTCAAAGCTGTATGTTCTTCATACAGTTTCATGTCCGAAGCCCCTTCGGGAGTAGTCATACGTTCTTCCAAAGCTGCT
>JAFUNW010000366.1 GCA_017472905.1 Bacteroidaceae bacterium | reverse complement strand
TCCAACGGTTAGAAGGTTTGATATTTCCGGAAATATTCATGCGATGACTGAAAGAGAAAGGATAACGCATCGTTTTTATGTTAATCGGTTTTGAACGGTCTTCGGCTATCGTATAGTTATAGGAGACTGATACCGACCAAGTAATCTTGAAAGCCATGTATCCGTCCTCATCAATCTTGGCCTTTTCCTTTTTCGTTTTTCCGGTAGTTTCGTCTGTTGCAGCAACCTCTTCCATTTCGTCCGATTCCTCTTCATCATTCTTGGTTTTATCCTCCTCTTTCGGACCAAACCATTTACGGAACGTTTCGTTATTAAAAGTATAAGAGAATCCATCACTCATTCCCTGGAAACGACCGAAACGACCGTATGACCATTCGGTACGATCTCCCACAACAACCTGTCCGCGTTCATTGAACTGATAAGCATAAGTAGCAAATACGGCATTGATATTGAACGTCTTGTTCTTTCCCAATTTCAAACGAAGATTCATTGACAGATTGCTCCAAGGCTGTTTCTTGGCTGCCATATTATAAGAAAGATTGGCACTCAACTCGTCTATGATACTCAATTTTTTCACTCCGGTAGAATCCTTGTCGGACTTCACTTTCATCTCTACGTTGTTAGAGACACTGAAATTAACGCTACCCGTTTTTCCTTTTCCCGGTACTCCAAATACCGCACCTTGATAGGGTGAATACTCTTGCGTTACCCAATTTCCATTCGCATCTGTGTAGCTATACGAATCCCAATAACCGTATCGTTTGGCTCCGAAGTCAGGCGCCATACTGAAACTTACCGATGGAGTGAAGACATGACGAACGGCTTCTATCTTATCTCCAAAGATGGCTTTCGATGGTTTGTAGAATCCATACAGTTTCGTGTTCAAACTAAGACTCATATCATAATTATATACACGATTGAACCCATAGATTGTATCGGTTTGCAAAGTATCGCGCACTTCGTCCCACTCTTTCTCTTGCCGGAAAGTGTACCAACGTTCCGTATAATTGAAAGATGTAGTCAGATTCAAATATTTAAAGAGAGTGAATGTCGCACTGATCGGAATACGGTGCTGCATCCCGTTGCTCCAATCTTTTATCAGATTGGACTTCATGACCTGATCTTCCTTGGTGCTAATGCTGTTCTTTAAATATCCGGTATAACTCAATGAAATTTTCTCATACCACTTCTCTTCGCCCAGTTTCTTCTTGCGTTTGAAAGGATAAATACGACTCAATGAGATATTCAAATCCGGAAAAGAAATAGCCAATGTGGAGTCACGCATGTTTTGCGCAATATTAAACGTTCCGGAGATTGTCAGGTTCTGATTTGGAAATGTTCGCGAATAGCTGACACTGGAGGTTCGCGTACTTTGTGAACTAAGTTCCAGATTATATAAACTTGTCAGATTAGACCTTTCATAACTGCTTGTCGCAAAGTTTACGCTGGCAGAAAAGGTACTGTTCGGACTGGCTTTCGCATCTTGTCGGTGGGTCCACTGAATCTTAAAATCCTTGGAAACAGCATAGTCCGGCATATTCTTATCGCCGGTTTTCGTAGTCAAAGTACTCAGATTGAAGGCTCCGGAATATTTATATCGTTTGTTATAACTCGAACTGGCAGCCAATCCCCACGAACCTTTGGTATATATTTCTCCTGTCAACTTTAAGTCCATGTAATCGCTTATGGCAAAATAGTAACCACCATCGCGCAAATAGAAACCGCGATTCATCTCATCGCCATACGTAGGCATGATAAAACCCGAAGCATAATTGCTGTTGCTGAAAGGAAAAAAGCCAAAAGGAATTGCCAGAGGCAAAGGAACATCTTCAACCACCAGATAAGCCGGACCAAAAACCACATTCTTTCCGGGACGAACCTTCGCACGAGTCAATGCCATATAGAAGTGAGGATGTTCGTGGTTCTCGCAAGTCGTATACATACCCTTCATGCCATACAGTTCGTCATCTGAACCTTTTTTAGCATATTTACTGACCATATATCCCTCCCCTTGTTGGGTTACGACATTGCTGATATATCCCTTGCGAGAACTGAAATTATAGCTCATCGTATCTGATTCATA
>JAFUNW010000365.1 GCA_017472905.1 Bacteroidaceae bacterium | reverse complement strand
TTTTCTCCTTTCAAATCAATGTGCAACATGGCACGGTGTTCGACTTGATAATGTCCCGTCAATATTTCATTCACAGCCTCATCTATCTCTTCCGGAGAGACATCTGCCAAGAAACCTAAACGTCCGGTATTGATACCTAAAATAGGGATTCCTCGATGACCGACTCGACCGGCTGTTTTCAAAAAGGTTCCATCTCCACCCATACTAATTGCCATATCTGCCATAAAGTCATCTTCATTCCCTATCAATCCATCCGGCTTCATAGTCCAACTGTTATCTGACGCAAGAAATTGATAAAAATCCTCTGACATATAGACTTCGGCATTGTGTTCTTTCAACAAATGAAACAACCGCTTGGTATGAACAGATTTCTTTGCCTGAAAAGTATTCCCAAAAAGTACGAATCTCATATATTTCCCTACTTAGTTTGCTAATTTTATATATCTTTATCGGTGGATTTGCTTGGCATTTGAGCAACTTATATTACTTTTGCAGCAACAAATGAAGCGCAAAAGTGCGATTTTTTTTTTAATTGAACAAGAAAATGACAAAGTTAAGTGTAAACATAAACAAGATAGCCACAATCCGCAACGCCAGAGGAGGAAACAATCCGAACATTCTGAGAGTCGCCCAAGATTGTGAATCTTATGGTGCAGATGGAATTACAGTACATCCGCGTCCGGACGAACGCCATATACGTTATGCCGATGTAATTGATTTACGTCCTTTATTAAAAACCGAATTCAATATAGAAGGCTATCCCTCCGTTCCTTTCATAGACTTGGTGTTAAAGGTCAAGCCACACCAAGTAACTCTGGTTCCTGACTCTCCGGAACAAATTACATCCAACGCCGGTTGGGACACCAAAAAACATGTTAATTTTCTCTCGGAAATTATCAATGAATTAAAATCTGCCGGTATCCGCTCCTCTATATTCGTAGATAGTAACATCGAAATGTTGGAATATGCAGCAAAGACAGGAACCGACAGGGTTGAATTGTATACGGAGCCATACGCATCCATGTATCCAAGCAACCCGGACGAAGCCGTTGCACCGTTTATCCAAGCGGCTCAGGTTGCCAGACAATTGGGATTAGGATTAAACGTAGGACATGATTTAAGTTTAGAAAATCTAGCCTATTTACACAAAAACATTCCTTGGATAGATGAAGCAAGCATCGGCCACGCCCTCGTCTGCGATGCTCTATACTTAGGACTGAAAACAACCATTGAACAATATAAAAAATGTCTTAGCGAACCATGAAACTATTCACCCTCCTACAAGTACAGCCCGACATAGAAGTTGGCGAAGAAGTGATAACCGAAACAACGAATGCACTTATTACAAACGAAATGAGCCTGCTGGATATGGCAATGAAAGGCGGATGGATTATGATTGTTTTAGCATTGTTGTCCATTGTCTGTTTCTATATCTTTTTCGAACGTTTAGTCGTTTTACGCAAAGCCGGGAAAGACGACCCTTTATTCATGGAACGTATTCGGGACTATGTTCATAATGGAGATATTAAATCGGCTATTAACTTCTGTCGGATGACAAATACCCCCTCTGCCCGTATGATAGAAAAAGGAATCAGTCGCATGGGGCGTTCAGCATCTGACATACAGACCGCTATTGAAAACACCGGCAATTTGGAAGTAGCTCAGCTAGAGAAAGGATTGCCCATTATGGTTACGATTGCCAGTGGTGCTCCAATGATTGGTTTTTTGGGAACAGTCACCGGTATGGTACAAGCTTTTTGGGAAATGTCTAATGCCGGAAACAACATAGACATAACACTGTTATCCGGTGGTATATACGAAGCCATGATTACAACTGTAGGTGGACTTATTGTCGGTATTGCAGCCATGTTTGCATACAACTACTTAGTAGGCAAAGTCGACAACATCGTAAACAAGATGGAAGCAAAGACGCTATCTTTCATGGATATTATCAACCAATAAAGATTCCCGTACATGGCTCTTAAACGAAGGACAAAAATTTCTCCGGAATTCAGCATGTCTTCCATGACAGACATCATTTTTCTATTGCTAATCTTTTTCATGATTACTTCTACGATGGTTTCCCCAAATGCAATAAAAGTATTATTGCCACAGGGTAAACAACAGACATCGGCCAAGCCCTTGACCAGAGTAATCATTGACAAAGAATTGAATTGCTATGCAGCATTCGGCAATCAAAAGGAAATACCTGTCACATGGGATGAACTGCCTTCTTTCTTGCAAGACTGTGCACAAAAAGAACCGGAAATGTATATTGCACTCTATGCAGACGAATCTGTACCTTATCGCGAAATCGTGAAAGTTTTAAACATTGCCAATGAAAACCAATTCAAAATGGTATTGGCTACTCGTAGACCTGACAAATAATTTTTCTACATGGGAGAATATAAAAATAGCAAGATTGTCGGACTGTTAGGAACAATAGCAATACACACCCTTATTGTATTGCTACTTTGGTTGCTATTTATTCGTTCTTCACAAAGCACAGAAGAAAGCGGAGTTCCCGTAATGTTAGGAGACCAACTGTTATCAAATGGAGACACGGAGTCCTATACTTTGACGAAAATTGACATCTATTCAATGCCTACGACCAGCCCCAATAAACCGGGAGCAGCACCGGATATAGATGAAGAAGCGTTATTGACACAAGATAAAGAAGAAACTGTAGCAATAAAAAAGAAAAAAGATACCCCCCAAAAAGAGAACAAGAAACAGACAAGTTCTCCGAAAAAAGAATCGGCTTCATCGCAAAAAGAAATAACACCTAAAAAAAGTGAAGAGGAGATTCGTTTAGAAAAAGAACATGCACTTGCTGAAGCTGCCGCAAAAAATGTAGCAGGAGCTTTTGGCAAAGGAAGTACAATGGCAAGCAAGGGCAATTCCGACAAATCGAATCCCGGGAATCAAGGTGTCAGCACAGGAAACTCTTCCAATGGTCAAATGACCGGGAACGGAGGTTATGGTACTTATGATTTAGGAGGACGAGGGCTAGCAGGAAACGGGCAACTTCCTTCACCTGTTTATACGATTCAGGACGAAGGCCGGGTTGTTGTTTCTATTACGGTCAATCCTGCCGGTAATGTAATCTCTACAAGCATCAACAAAAAAACAAACACAGTCAACCAAGCTTTGCGGAAAGCAGCAGAAGAGGCTGCAAAGAAAGCAAAATTTCAGGCTATAAGCGGAGTCGAAAACCAGCATGGAACAATAACATATTATTTTAAACTTAAATAAGAAGAATCATGGGAACCATTTATTTATTTCTGATTGACGGTTTTGAAGAGACCGAAGCATTAGCAACAGTTGATGTTCTACGCAGAGCCAAATTGCAAGTAAAGACCGTTTCTTTAACCGAATCTTGTTTCGTAACCGGTTCGCATCAAATAATTGTACAGGCAGATGCCATGTTTAATGATATGACTTTCAATGATGCCGAAATGTTCATCATTCCGGGAGGAACTCCCAAGTTTGCAGAACATACCGGTTTGCGCAATGCTGTACAACAAATGGCAGACAACAATAAACCGCTAGCCGCCATTTGTGCTGCTCCGATGGTATTCGGTATCATGGGCCTATTAAAGGGGAAAAAGGCAACTTGCTATCCCGGCTTTGAAAAATATCTGGAAGGAGCTAACCATACAGGTGCATTCGTTGAAAAGGACGGAAACATCATCACTGCTAAAGGACCGGCTGCAGCTTTGCCTTTTGCATTCGCCATTGTAGAAGAATTATGCGGTCGACCAACTGCTACAGAAATCAGAACAGCCATGCTATACCAAGATTAAATGGAGAAATATGTAATTATAGTAGCAGGAGGAAAAGGGCTACGAATGGGGAATGCTCTACCCAAGCAGTTTATCCCCATTGGCGGCAAACCTCTTCTTATGCATACAATTGATGTGTTCTACCAATATGATAAAAATATACATATCATATTGGTTCTTCCCATTGGTCAACAAGCATATTGGAAGGAACTATGTAAAGAATATGCCTTTCAACGCCCGTATCTTCTGGCAAACGGAGGAGACACCCGTTTTCATTCAGTACAAAACGGGCTATCTCTTATTGACGGACAAGAAAACGGAATAGTCGGAGTACACGATGGAGTAAGGCCTTTCGTTTCCATCGAAACAATCAAGCAATGTTATGATACAGCGGAAAGATTAGACGCCGTTGTTCCCGTTACAGACATAAACGAAACAATACGATACGTATCTTCCACTTCTCAAAGCCATACCGTCAATCGCGATGAATACAAGTTGGTACAAACTCCGCAAGTATTTAATCTTCAACTTTTAAAGCAGGCTTATCAACAAGAATATATAGAAACATTTACGGATGATGCATCTGTTGTAGAAGCAATGGGCAAAACCATTCATTTAGTTACCGGGAACCGTGAGAACATAAAGATTACAACCCCATTTGATTTGACAATAGCTGAAACATTACTCAAACAAGATGTTTGATTTTGAAAAAAGAGACATTAAATATCTGACAGGGGTCGGACCTCAACGAGCTGCGACATTAAATAAAGAACTTGCCATATTTACCCTGAAAGATTTGCTATATTATTTCCCTTATAAATATATCGACCGGAGTCGACTATATTATATTCATGAAATAGATGGCAACATGCCTTATATCCAACTACGCGGACAAATTCTTAGCTTCGAAGAAAATGGAGAAGGTTATCGCCGCAGACTTATCGCTCACTTTTCAGACGGAACCGGTGTAGTGGATTTAATCTGGTTTCAAGGACAAAAATTCATCCTAAATAAATATAAGGTACGCACGAATTACATTATATTCGGAAAACCAACCTATTTCGGAAGCCGCATCAACATTGCCCATCCAGACATCGATCCGGCAGAAGAATTCACCTCTGCCAACATGGGGCTACAACCCTATTACAACACAACTGATAAAATGAAGCGTAGCGGATTAAATTCCCACGCAATAGAAAAATTAATCTCCAACTTACTAGGCCAAATCAAGCAGCCGTTACCGGAAACACTTCCTACGCACATCATCGAACAAAATCATTTAGTATCATTAACCGAGGCTTTACAGAACATTCATCTTCCGAAAACACCGGAAGCACTTCGAAAGGCACAATACCGGCTAAAGTTCGAAGAACTCTTTTATGTACAATTAAACATACTTCGCTACATGAAAGAGCGCCAACAACGCTATTGCGGTTTTAGATTCAATCGCGTAGGCGACTTCTTCAACACCTTTTATAAAAAGAACCTTCCTTTTGAATTAACCGGAGCACAAAAGAGAGTCATTAAGGAAATACGTCAGGACATGGGAAGCGGCCGGCAAATGAACCGTCTGTTGCAAGGAGATGTAGGAAGCGGAAAAACGCTTGTGGCATTGATGTCTATGCTACTTGCGTTGGACAATGGGTATCAAGCATGCATGATGGCCCCCACCGAAATATTAGCCAATCAACACTACGAGTCCATCAGCCGAATGTTATCCGGTCTATACATCCGCGTTGAATTACTGACAGGAAGCATAAAAGGAAAAAGAAGGAACGAAATTCTTTCAGGTGTATTGACCGGTGAAATCCATATTTTAATCGGGACCCATGCATTACTCGAAGACACAGTTGTCTTCTCCAAATTGGGCTTTGCCGTTATTGACGAACAACATCGATTCGGAGTTGCCCAACGAGCAAAACTATGGAAGAAAAACGTATCGCCACCACATGTTTTAGTCATGACAGCGACTCCCATACCTCGAACACTCGCCATGACTTTATATGGCGACCTAGATGTATCAATTATAGATGAACTCCCTCCGGGACGGAAACCCATACGTACCATTCATCAATACGACAACAATCGCAAAAGTCTGTATCTGGATATAAACAAACAAATACAAGCAGGCAGGCAGGTCTATTTCGTATATCCCTTGATTAAGGAAAGTGAAAAAATGGACCTAAAAAATCTGGAAGATGGTTATCAGACTATCTGCAACCATTTTCCACAATATCAAGTCAGCAAAATACATGGACAAATGAAGCCGGCAGAAAAGGACTGCGAAATGTTGCGCTTCGTTAATGGGGAAACACAGATTCTAGTAGCAACGACAGTTATTGAAGTGGGCGTGAATGTACCCAATGCTTCTGTCATGGTTATTGAAAATGCCGAACGTTTCGGACTTTCTCAATTACACCAATTACGTGGGCGGGTCGGTCGAGGAGCCGAACAGTCTTATTGTATATTGGTCACCGGATTTAAATTGAGCGAAGAGACTCAAAAACGCATAGAAATCATGGTGCAAACCAACGATGGATTTGAAATTGCCGAAGCAGATTTGAAGTTGAGAGGTCCCGGTGATTTAGAAGGTACCCAACAAAGTGGAGTCGCTTTCGATTTGAAGATAGCCAATATCACAAGAGATTCACAAATTCTGCAACATGTCAGAGAAATAGCCAGACAGGAAATAGAGAATGACCCCAATCTGGAAAATCCACAAAATGCCATTATGTGGGAACAATTAAGAATTTTACGAAAGCACAATGTAAATTGGTCTTCTATCTCTTGATTTGCTCCTGAAAAACAGCATCCTTTATTCTCTAAATATTTATTTCACACTCATTTTTTCCCAAATAATAGCTTATAAATCGGTTTAAAAGCACGAATATTCCCAAAAGTTCTTAAAAAGAGGACTTTATTCTAAAGGAAAAGAGTATCTTTGGGAACTTTTTTATAAGAAAAGAACCTTTTTAGAGTTTTTACGACAAGACATTAAATCTTTTTAGAAAAATGGAAAAGACATTGGTTATTTTAAAACCTTGCACCATACAACGGAATTTAGTTGGTGAAATTTTAAATCGTTTCGAAAGAAAAGGATTGCGGTTAGCCGGAATCAAAATGATGCAATTGACGGACGAAGTGTTAAGTGAGCATTACGCTCACCTGAGTGATAAACCATTTTTTCAACGCGTAAAAGACTCTATGATGGTATGCCCCGTAATCGTATGTTGCTATGAGGGGGTAGATGCCATACAAACTGTACGTACTTTAGCCGGTCCGACCAATGGTCGGAAAGCTGCTCCGGGAACCATCCGAGGAGATTACAGCATGAGTTTCCAAGAGAATATCGTACATGCTTCAGACTCTGCAGAAGCAGCTGAAGTTGAATTAAAACGTTTTTTCAAACCAGAAGAGATTTTTGACTACAATCAAGCGACTTTTGGTTTTTTGTATGCAAACGATGAATTTTGATACTACAAATTAGCAATGTAAAAAAGGATAAATAAGGAAAAAGAATGTTTTCAAAAAATCTAAAAGTCTTAATAGGAATACTTGTAACGACCGTTAGCACAAATCTCTACGGTCAAGATTTGTTGGCTCGTCAAGCTCCACTTGACCGTAAAATGAGAGCGATTGACTCTGTCGCATTGCAACAACAAATCAGCATAGAACAATCTGAATACCCGGCGTTCAGTCTTTATCCCAGTTGGAACAATGAACGCACACATGTATATGCAGACGTTGCGTTGCCTGATACATTTCGCATAGATTTGAGAGGCTTTTCCATGCCTACTACCAATCAAAAAATAACATCTCGTTTTGGATACCGCCGCAGATTTCGCCGCCAACACAAGGGATTGGATATAAAAGTCTATATTGGCGATACAATCTGTGCGGCATTTAACGGGAAAGTACGTATTGTGGATTACGAACGAAGAGGGTATGGAAAATATGTTGTAATCCGTCATGATAATGGACTTGAAACCATTTACGGCCATTTGTCGAAACATTTGGTCAAAGAGAATGATTATGTAAAGTCAGGAGAACCCATTGGGTTGGGAGGAAACACCGGAAAATCAACCGGTTCACACCTCCATTTCGAGACACGCCTGCTTGGACAAGAAATAAATCCGGAGCTACTGTTTGATTTTCCCAACCAAGACGTGACGTGCGATTTTTATACTTTCTATTCCCCACGTAGCAAACGAAAAGCTGCGCTTGCTAAAGGAGAAATTCCAAAGAGCGAGGTTCGATATCATAAAGTTCGTTCAGGAGACACCCTTTCTAAAATAGCCAGAAAGCATGGAGTGACCATCAAGCAACTATGCAGACTGAACAACATAAACACTCGAACCGTCTTACGGTTGGGACAACTTTTACGTTATTCATAACATTTCCCCACTCTGATAAACGGAGGACGGATTTTACAAGATAAAAGAAGAAAAAAAGTATCCTAAGATACTTGGTCATTTATCTTAAGATACTTGGCCATTTATCTTAGGATACTTTGTACTTGAACCTATATTGCTAAAATTGACAGGCAAAGTTTAATTCAATCCAGTCAAAAGTTGTATCTTTGCTCCCGAATAAGCAAATCTTAGAAATAGATGATTACAATAGAACAATTAAAGGACATAAAGAATCGCACAGAAGCACTAAAAAGATACTTGGACATAGACAGCAAACTCATTCAAGTAGAAGAAGAACAATTACGAACCCAAGCACCCGGTTTCTGGGATGACGCCAAGAAAGCTGAGGCACAAATGAAAAAGGTGAAGGGACTTCAAGCTTGGATTGACGGATACAAAGAAGTGAAGTCGTTTGCTGAAGAATTGGAACTCTCATTGGAGTTTTTCAAAGATGAATTGGTTACAGAGGAAGAAGTAGACGAAGCTTACGCCAAAGCGTTGGAAGCTGTTGAAAATCTGGAACTCAAGAATATGCTCCGCCAGGAAGCAGACCAGATGGACTGTGTTTTAAAAATCAATTCCGGTGCCGGTGGAACAGAAAGTCAAGATTGGGCTTCGATGCTCATGCGTATGTATATGCGTTGGGCTGAATCGAACGGATATAAATTAGCCATCGCCAACATACAAGATGGAGACGAAGCCGGAATTAAGACTGTCACAATGGAGCTTCAAGGACCCTACGCATACGGTTATCTCAAAGGAGAAAACGGAGTACACCGTTTGGTTCGCGTTTCTCCCTATAACGCCCAAGGTAAGCGCATGACTTCGTTTGCTTCGGTATTCGTGACTCCATTGGTAGACGATTCTATTGAAGTGGTTATTGAGCCTGCCTGCATATCTTGGGATTCGTTCCGTTCCGGAGGCGCCGGAGGACAGAATGTAAACAAGGTTGAATCGGGTGTCCGTTTGCGCTATCAATACAAAGACCCTTATACGGGAGTGGAAGAAGAAATTCTTATTGAAAATACTGAGACGCGCGACCAACCTAAGAACAAAGAAAACGCCATGAGGCAGTTGCGTTCTATCCTTTATAACAAAGAGATGCAACATCGCATGGAGGAACAATCGAAAGTGGAAGCCGGTAAAAAGAAGATTGAATGGGGATCGCAAATCCGCAGCTATGTATTTGATGACCGCCGCGTAAAAGACCATCGTACCAACCACCAGACCTCTGACGTCAACGGAGTCATGGACGGAAAAATAGACGGATTTATCAAGGCTTACCTGATGGAATTTGCCGGAGAAGAAGAATAAGCAAAATAAGAGAATCATTAACAATAAATAAAATAAATACTATGGCAAAAAATAGCAGAAGAGAACAAAGAAAAGAGTTACGTGCAAAAAAAGAGGAGCAACAAGCTCAACGTGTCATCCGCTGGATTTTCATTGGATTGGGCATTCTTGCTATATCGGGCATTATTTGGGGAACTTTCATGTAACGCCGGCATTCCCCAAAAATTTGATGGGTAAATTTGGGGGTAAATAATTCAAAGATGAAGGTGTGTCAATATTATCTTTTCAGAGAATAGTCTATTGACACACCTTCTTCTTATTTATAAAAACATAAACCAAAAAAGAATGGCACAAGAAATAGAACGCAAATTTCTCGTTACCGGAGAATTTAAGCAAGAGGCATATACCTATTATAATATTAAGCAAGGATACATCTGTCGCCTAAGTGGAAAAACCGTACGGGTAAGACTCAGAAATGAAAAAGGATTTTTAACCATCAAAGGACCATCCACAGACGGAGGGCTCAGTCGATATGAATGGGAACAAGAAATCGATAGGGAGGAAGCCATGCAACTGATGCAGCTATGCGAGGGGGGGATAATCGACAAAACACGTTATTTGGTTAAAATCGGAAAGCACATCTGTGAAGTAGATGAATTTCATGGAGAGAATACAGGACTGATTCTTGCCGAAATTGAACTTTCGTCACCCGAAGAAGCTTTTGAAAAACCCGCTTTTTTAGGAGAGGAAGTTACGGGAGATAAGCGCTATTACAACTCTTTTCTCACCCAAAATCCATATAAAACATGGGGGGAATAATCGTTTTTTTTCGTTCTTAAAGCGGCAAAAAGACCCAAAATCCGGTAAAAAATAGGGGAAAATCTGTCAAAAGATAGTTTTTTCCCTTTTTTATATCCATTTCGCCCATCACTCCAAAATAGTTTGCTTCTACATTTGCAGCGTAAAAACAACCTTTTAAAATTACAAGTATGGATACAACTGTTTTAACCAAGAAATTAGTAGATCTGCAAAACGAACTGTTTCAATTTGCCTACAAATTAACCTCCGACTATGACAATGCACAAGATTTGCTGCAAGACACTTCATTGAAAGTACTAAATCATCAAGATATGTTCGTAGAAGAAACAAATTTCAAAGGATGGGTTTACACCATCATGCGCAACATCTTTATTAATAACTATCGAAAAGAGATGCGCGAACAAACGTTTGTAGACAAGACTGAAGGTGCATATTTCTTAAACCAAGCGAACAACTTGGCTTACGACAGTACCGAATCGAACCACGACTTGAAAGAGATTCGCCGCATTGTCAATGCATTACCATCTGAATACAAGGTACCTTTCTCCATGTACGTTTCCGGATTCAAATACCGGGAAATTGCGGAGAAGCTACATCTTCCTCTAGGAACAGTGAAAAGCCGTATCTTTTTCACCCGCCAACGCCTACAAAGCCGGCTGAAAGATTTCCGATAATCACCTTTTTAAACGAGAGAATCCGAAGTATCCGAGAAGGGCAGCCAACAGAACACCGATTGTATTGGCTATCATGTCTGCCCAATCTCCGCTTCGGTTCTCCGTTACATACTCTTGTAACAATTCTATCGCACCGCTCAAAGCGATGGGCAATACGATGGCTCCGATTATAGTACGTATCAGAGAAAGGACGTGATGTTTCCTCCAATATTCCCACCAAATAATCGTACACAACCCGCCATACATGCAGATATGTGCCAACTTATCTATGTTCGTTATCTCATCCATCTCCATTTTCGGAGGTGTAAAAAACGACAAATAGAGAATCAACCCAATGATACCCCACGAGTACTTATAATTTTTGAAATACCTTTTCATAATAATTTCGTTGTTATTTTGAAAGATTCACTACTATTTTGCTGCAAAAGTACGAAGTATTTTGTACTTTTGCAGCCATTCGTTGAATTATATAACACTTTGTAAGAAATATGAAAGCTTCTCAGAACAGAGTTAACTTCGGCAGCAAGATAGGAGCGATTCTTGCTGCAGCCGGTTCCGCTGTCGGATTAGGAAACATCTGGCGCTTCCCTTATGAAACTGGCAACAACGGTGGAGCAGCCTTTATCCTTATCTATTTGGCATGCGTCATCATCATGGGATTACCTATCATGATGTCGGAATTCGTCATCGGTCGTCATTCCCGTGCCAACACAGCCGGAGCTTATCGGGTATTAGCTCCGGGTTCTCCTTGGAGATTCATCGGATACATGGGCGTATTAGCCGGATTTCTGATTCTGAGTTACTATTCTGTCGTAGCCGGCTGGACATTGGAATATACGTTGCAGGCCGGAATCGGAGGTTTCTCCGGAATGAAAGCCGAAGACTTTGCTACCTCCTTCATCGCATTCTCTCAGAATCCTTGGAAACCAATGCTTTGGATGGTCGTATTTTTGGTTTTGACCCATGCAGTCATTGTGATGGGTGTTAAAAAAGGCATTGAGAAGTCGGCTAAAATTATGATGCCGATGTTGTTCATTCTGATATTGGTTCTCGTATGTTGTTCACTCTCACTTCCGGGAGCGGATAAAGGATTGAAATTCTTATTACAGCCCGACTTCAGCAAAGTCACTCCGGGTGTTTTCTTAAGTGCAATGGGGCAAGCATTCTTCTCGCTAAGCCTGGGACTAGGCTGTTTGTCGACCTACGCTTCTTACTTCAACAAAGAGACCAATTTAGGGAAAACAGCTCTCAGTGTCGGCTGCATCGACACGTGTGTGGCTATCATGGCCGGTATTATCATCTTCCCGGCCGCTTTCAGTGTGGGCATATCTCCGGATGCCGGTCCCTCCCTGCTATTCATCACCCTACCCAATGTCTTTCAATTAGCCTTTGGAGATATTCCCTTGCTTGCCTATATCTTCTCTCTGATGTTCTACATCCTGTTGGCTTTGGCCGCATTGACATCCACCATTTCAATGCACGAAGTTGTAACGGCTTTCGTCCATGAAGAGTGGCATGTCAGCCGCAACCGGGCTGCCAATTATGTAACTCTCGGCTGCATTCTTTTAGGAATCCTCTCATCGTTGTCGTTCGGAGTACTCAGTCATT
The DNA here is from genome assembly GCA_017472905.1 of Bacteroidaceae bacterium. GTDB lineage: Bacteria > Bacteroidota > Bacteroidia > Bacteroidales > Bacteroidaceae > Phocaeicola_A. Next base: position 6,401 of record JAFUNW010000365.1, on the reverse strand, counting down.
TCCTGATTGGCGGCATGACTTTCTTTGACTTCCTTGATGCCCTCACATCCAAAGTAATGCTCCCATTGGGTGGAATGCTGATAGCACTGTTTACAGGTTGGTATCTCAACCGCCAAATCGTATGGGAAGAAATTTCCAATGGCGGACGCTTGAAAGTCCCTTACTTCAAGTGTTATCTCCTTGTGGTAAAATACTTTGCACCGATAGCCATCGGTTTAATCTTCATCAACGAACTGGGAGTATTGTAGAAATCTTCAAGCGATAGGTGGGAATTGCCATGTGGAAAGAGTTCTTCTATTTTTCGCGCAACGATAAAATCGCCATCGGGATACTCTCGACCATTATAGTCGTCTCTCTGGTGATTCTCTGTTTTCGAACGCAACGTTCGTCTTTGACAGATGACCTATCCGGGAAGCAACCGACAGACAGTTCTGCACTTCTCTTTCGCAGCGAGGCTCAAACTCCTGTCAGCTATCGGCGCGACACGTCTCAACGTTCCTATCACTCAGAAGGGACGACAGCCCCCAACCGATTGATTATCGTTCCGGAACCGTTTGACCCCAATACGGCAGACTCTTCCCAACTCATCCGAATGGGGCTTTCCCCACGTATAGCAAGCAACCTCCTTCGTTACCGAAGAAAGGGAGGCGTTTTCCGCACACCGGAATCCTTATCCCGTATATACGGATTGCCTGAAGATGTTTACAAGCAGTTGCTTCCTTATATACGCATTGGGGAGCAATTTACAAAGCGCCCCATGAAGAGTCCCCTCCCCCAACGGCCCACCTTCGTAAAGAAAGATTCGACTTACAAATATCCCGAAGGAACCCGCCTGGACCTAAACAGTGCCGACACAACCGAATTGAAAAAAATACCGGGAATAGGCAGTTATCTTGCCCGTAAAATCGTATCAATGCGCCTACGTCTCGGAGGTTTCTGTAGCGTAGAACAATTGCAAGAAGTTTCCCCACACCTAACCCCCGACATGCATCGGTGGTTTATCATCGAAACGCCCCATACCCCCGGCATCTTCATCAACAAAGAAGGGGTCGATCGCCTACGCGACCACCCCTATCTCAATTTTTATCAGGCCCGAATCATTGTAGAGCACCGCAAAAAACACGGTGCAATAAAGAGTTTACAAGAATTGACTCTCTATCCGGAGTTTACTCCCGAAGATCTGGATCGACTGAAGCCATATGTCTCTTTTTAACAACCCGACCAACGAAATTACCATTCCCAGCCGGCTGCTTCCGCTATCTTCTTCGGTATTTCGGCATTGTCCGTCCGGGCATGAAATTTATCGGCTCCGACTCCCACAGCAAAAACCGGAACGTAGCCGTTGGAATGTCCGCCACTGACCCAGCCAACCATTGCTATTTCGTTGATAATCTCTTTGGCTACAGCAGCCAAACGCTCGTCTCGTTGGTATTCGCTGACATCCTTGGCCGCATCTTTCCCTGCAAAAGTAGCTTCGTATGTTTTCTTCAAACGCTCCTCTTGTCGTTTGTTCAGTTTCACAGCATCCCAAAAGCCGAAGTTCTCGGTCAACGCTTTTTGTACCATTTCCCAAGTCACCTTGTTCGAAGTCCCGGCCCTCAAGTCGTTCAACAGAGTGCTGAATTTGTTGACACTGACCTTTTGATGTTTCAAAGCCTGGAGATTCAAAGCATAATCGCCCGTACCCAAAACAATTCCTCCCGTTTCGTGGTCGGCCGTCACGACTATCAGCGTCTCATCAGGGTGTTGTTCATAAAACTCATAAGCCACCCGAATGGCATTGTCCATGTCCATCACCTCGTGAAAGACCGTAGCAGCATCGTTGGCATGACAAGCCCAGTCGATTTTTCCGCCTTCCACCATCAGGAAGAAACCTTTCGACAAATCTTTGGATAGAAAATTTACGGCTGCGCGGGTAATGTCGGTCAGCGTCAAGTCGTCCTTCTCGCGGTCGATGGCATAGGAAATGGAAGAACGGTCCTTGCGGCTGGCCTTTTCGCTTTGCAACAAAATCATCTTCTCGGCCTTGGCTGCTTTTTTTCGATACTCTTTGTATCCGCGTGCGATGGTGTAACCGTTCTTCTCGCTCTGTTCATAGAGGTTTGCCTCTGCTGCATGAGCCGGATGTTGCGGCCGTTGGAAATCCGAACCTGCATAGAAGTCAAAACCGGTTTCTATCATCTGTTTTCCGACTCCATAGTAATCGTTTCTATTGGGAACATGGGCATAAAAAGCAGCCGGCGTAGCATGGTCTACACTCACGCTCGTGGCAATCCCTACCCGTGCTCCGGCCTCTTGTGCCCGTACAGCTACGCTGTTGACCTTTGTCTCACGGTCTTTCAGCATGCCCAGCGTTCCGTTCTTGGTCTTTTCTCCCGTAGCAAGTGCCGTACCGGAAGCAGCCGAATCGGTCACTCCGTTTGTTGCCGAATAGGTGGTAGCAAAGGTGGCTACAGGAAACCGGCTGAAGAGCAAAGGAGCAATACCGATGCGTCCTTCCAGCTCTGCACGATAGGCTTCCGTTCCATTCAGTTGGTTCACACCCATTCCGTCACCTATAAAATAAAATACATACTTGGCCTGCTGTCCTTTGAGAGGCAAACTCGCCCAACACAACAGGGCGAACAGAAAAAACAGTGTCTTTTTCATGTTTGGTTCGTTTACAAAAATTCATTGATATTGTTTGCAAAGGTAATAGATTCATCGGAGAAATTCAGAGAAAAGCCTCTTTTTTTGATGATGAATCTTCCAAAAAGAGAGAAAACACTTCTTCTGCGGAAAAATGTAGGCAGGCAAGGAAAGTTTATGGCCGAATTCGCTTATCTTTGTGCGAAAAATTAAAGTTATCATTAAAAACACAAGCAAATGAAAAGCAGATTTATCCTATGCCTGCTGGCATTTTTAGCGTTAGGCCCAAGAGTCATCCGGGCTACCGACTCATTCAGCGGACACGAAGTCACTCCGGAAGGAGCCTGGTGTTGGTTTGCCGACCCGAGAGCCTTGCACTACGAAAATCCGAACGGAACAATCAACCGCACCTACCTCGGATACATCGATGTACATGGCAACATCAAGGCAATGCAGTATGACTTCATCACCGGAAGACGTACCGAAGTGTTGATTCGCTCATATTTCCAGCCGGACGACCACAACAACCCGACTTTCCTCGTGCTGCCGGACGAGAGAGTCATGATATTCTATTCGCGCCACACCGACGAACCTTGTTTCTACTACCGCATTTCGCGCGAAAAAGGCGACATCACCACTTTGGGCGAGGAGAAGAAAATCAAAACATCGCACAACACCACCTATCCTTCGCCTTTCATCCTCTCCGAAGACCCGGAACACATCTATCTCTGCTGGCGCGGAATCGGATGGCATCCGACCATTGCCAGACTCACGTTGCCCGATGACCAAGACAACGTGCAGACCGATTGGGGACCTTACCAAATGATACAATCGACCGGTGCACGTCCTTACGCGAAGTACCACTCCAACGGGAAAGACCGTATCCTACTGGGATATACAACCGGACACCCCGACAACGAAATGCCCAATTTCCTTTACTTCAATTACATCAACATCAAAGAAGGCACGTTGGAAGACATCAACGGACGTACCCTTTCGCACATTGCCGAAGGACCTTGGCGCGTCAACAAGGGAGAACGCTTCCGGAAAGAGAATCCCCTCGTTGTAGTGGACCATCCGAGCAACGAACGAGCCTGGCTTTGGCAAGTGGCAGAAACAACCAATGGAAAGCCGGCCATCGCTATGGTGCGCCTCAACGAAGCCAAAGACTCGCACGACTATTATTATGCTCGATGGACCGGCAGCGAGTGGAAGAAAAGTTTCCTAGCCAATGCCGGAGGCCACTTCCACCAAACTCCCAACATCGAAAAATGTTACAGCGGCGGCATGAGCATAGACCCGAGTAATCCGCAAACAATCGTTGCCTCCGTTCCGGTGGAAGGTACACAAGGAAGACATTACGAAATCGTAAAGTTCACCGTACAGGAGAATGGCGAAGTGACTCGCGAACAGCTGACTTATAACTCAGCCCTGAACAACTCGCGCCCCTACGTGATTCCGGGTTCCGACCGTTCCCCCTTGCGCATAGGATGGATGTACGGAAACTATTACGACTGGATAGTCAGCGCTCAACGCAAACAAGGATATCCCACAGCTATCCACTGCGACTACGCTTGGCCCAAACCGACTATCAATCCGGAGAAAAAACGGATCAAAGCCAAAGACCTCACCGCGAAATCGGCACGCCTCAGAAAAGGTGACTTCACCATTTCGCTCACCGTAAAGCCAGACCCACAAAACTACGGAGGCAAACTCTTCTCAATGGGAAATCTCTCGGTAGAAATTGACCGGAAAACATGGAAGCCCATTGTCACGATAGGCAAACAACAGTACGTGAGCACCAACATGCTGGCCACAGCCGACAGTTGGCAAAACCATCCGCGAGGAACGAACGGAGATTGGTACGAACCGACACCGCTCCAAGAGGTAACCTACGCCGTAACGTGCGAAGGAGGGGTGCTCCGCACTTACATCAACGGCATGCTCGACCAAAGCATCCCATTGGAAAAGAAACAATTGGTTTATGGAGGCACGTATGCCTATTCCAAAGGGGAACTCCGGGTCTACAAACGTGCGCTCCTGTCTGAAGAGGTAGAAGCACTGGTTTCACAGGAATAAGGGAAAGCCCCTCGTTAGACTTTCCTCCCCAAACGTCTCGCATGTGGTGCTTGAATTCCGCATGCGGGACGCTTGTTTTTCCAGAAGGCATTTCGTCCACAATTTTTATCGTACAGAATTACTATCTTGTCCGTATCTTTTAATTTTCAACTCCTCTCCATACGTTCTTTTTCCCGCTTTCGGACCTGTTTTCCCCTCACCGAAGTCGAGAAAGTGGCTCAGAAGGGCCGAAAACGAGCCTTTTTTTTCTCAGTCGGGAAGTTTCGTCCGAAAATATTACTTTCCGCTTCTTTTCAGGAGACTTTCCCCTCTTTGCAAACCCACCACCCCTTTTTCTCTGCTTTTGAGAGAAAAAACGGAAACGAAAGGCGCATTTTTCCATGAGCCGTGCAGCAGACGAACATCTGTTGCACGGCTCCCCGAATTCTGCTGCACGGCAAACGACTCTCTGCCGGCCGCACTTTTTCGTTTTCTCCTCCGCTTTTTGCCATTCAAAAGCAACAAATTACCCGCTTTCAGCCTCCTTTTCCGTTTCTGAGAAAAAGGTTTATAAATCCGGTTGACAGGGCATCCGTTTGAGTCCGTAAAGATTTGTCGCAACGCCGACATCCTCCTGTCTCACCCCTCCCCGTCCGGAAAAACCCTTCATTTCCCGCCTTTTGGGAAACAACCTTTGGCGACTTCAAAGAATTTGGTTATTTTTGCCCCACTTTTCGAAACATCTAATCATACGATACCCTATGAGCCAACCTTCTCTGCCTGCGAAAGAACGCAAAAATTGGATTGACTGGATGAAAGTCCTCGGTATGTTCTTCATCGTTTGGGGCCATTCGTGGCCCGAAAGCATGTGTCCGTTCATCTATGCGTTCAATGTCCCGGTCTTTTTCCTGATTTCAGGCTATCTCAGCAAACGCGAAGAGTCGTTCCGCATGTTTTTGAAAAAAAGTTGGTACAATCTCCTTGTTCCTTACTTGATTATATGCACTGTAAAACGCTTGGGACTATGGATTGGGCACGTAGACGATGGCGAAACGTGCTGGTCGATACTGGGAGTCTTGACCGGATTTCACAGCGTAGGAGAGATTCCGGCCTGCACCATGATGTGGTTCGTGGCTACGCTCTTCTTCGTCAAACTGTTTTTTCAATTATGGGGAGGACGGACGCGCAATTTGCTCATCCTTTCGTTCGTCTCCATTGCTCTCTCCATCCTCTACAACCATAGCGGAGCTGACATAGCATGGAGTCTGACCAATGTTCCCTTAGCCATGCCCTACTTCCTATTGGGACATGCTTGCGCCACGACCTGGAAAAATCCGTTCGACCGAATGTGCCGGACCATTCTTGGTTTCCACAAAGCCTTTATCGGATTGGGTATCCTTATCTTATTCGCTGCAATCTACCTGCTTGCTCCATTCAATGAACCGGGATTGGAAATGTTCAAGGCCGAATATGGCCGAAGTTTCCTGTTAGCAACCCTCCTCGGATTGGCCGGTTCACTGGCCGTACTGATGGGGTCGTTCCTGCTTGACAAAGTGACAGGCAAAGCCCTGAGAATGCTCTCGGCAGGAACCATTGTAATACTCGGTTTCCACCGCGACATAGCCAATCCACTCGAAAAACCACTTGAGATATTTTCGCAAGGAAGCCTCGAATGGGACGGAGGGACATTCTTCGTCTCGATATTGGTCATGCTG
>JAFUNW010000364.1 GCA_017472905.1 Bacteroidaceae bacterium | reverse complement strand
GTCCCCCCTTTTTTCGGGAAAATGGGCTGAAAAGATGCTGAAAGTAAAAAATATGGTCACAAATTCCCTCTTTTAAAGAGCCGGAGCCTCTTTTTAAGCCGTCTGAGCCGCTTTTTAGGGCAAAAACGGGGAAAAATACCCCTCAAAAAGCCTTTGGAGAAGGGTTCGTAAGGAAATGTATTTTGGAAAAGTTGTGACGAAAAAAAGTGATGGCAAGTGAAAAAACGGAATATTCTTCCTCTCGAATGAACTCCTAAGGGCATGTTTTTTGGCGGGATTTTGAGAATTTTTGTCACTCCGGGATACTTTGGCACGCTGTTTGTTAGAAACATTAAGTAAAAAAAGAGAGACGGAGTGCGCCTAAAAGCGTATCTTTGCTCCCGAAAAGCAAAAACGAACTTGGAATATTATAATTAAGGTATGTATAATCAATTTTCACCGAAGTTGTCGGAAGTGCTCGTTTACAGCCGCGAAGAGGCCATCCGCTTGCGAAGCGAAAGCATCACGCCCGACCACCTGATGTTGGGGCTTATTCGCGATGGCGAAAACCGTGCAGCAAGGATGTTGCGTAGGCTTTCGGTCAATTTGTCAGACCTGAAGCGCACATTGGAAGCGGCGTTGAAGCAAGACGGCGACAAAGGTGTTTGGGAAAATAACGAGGTTGTGTTGAACGAAGCAGCCTCAAAATTGTTAAGATTAAGTGTGTTGGAGTCGCGCCTGAGAAAAAGCGAACAGGTAGAGACCGACCACATGTTATTGGCTATGATGAAAGAAAACAGCAGCATGACAGCAAAAATGTTGGGAGACAAGGACTTGGACTACAACTTCTTGTCTAAAAAATACAGCGCTCAGCGCGAAAATGTGATGGGCTTCGGCCTGAATGACGAAGACGAAGACGATTCGTTGGGATATGCTGACCACAGCAGTGCCGGTGATGACAGTCGGAAACAGACCGTAGCAGAACAACCGGCACGTGGAAACAGCGATACGCCCGTCATCGATAGTTTCGGTGTGGACATGACGTCGGCCGCAGCCGAAGGAAAGCTGGATCCGGTGGTGGGCCGAGAAAAGGAAATCGAACGCTTGGCGCAGATTTTGAGTCGGCGAAAGAAGAACAATCCGGTGCTTATCGGAGAGCCGGGTGTAGGAAAAAGCGCCATCGTGGAGGGATTGGCCCTACGCATCGTACAACACAAAGTTTCGCGCCTGCTCTTCGGTAAACGATTGGTTGCCCTCGACATGACGGCAGTCGTGGCCGGAACGAAATATCGCGGACAATTTGAAGAACGTATTCGCGCCATTATCAGCGAATTACAGAAAAGTCCGAACGTGATTCTATTCATTGATGAGATACACACCATTGTAGGGGCCGGCTCTGCCCCCGGCTCAATGGATGCCGCTAACATGCTCAAGCCTGCTTTGGCTCGCGGCGAAATACAGTGTATTGGAGCCACTACGCTTGATGAATATCGTAAAAGCATTGAGAAAGACGGAGCCTTGGAGCGCCGATTCCAAAAGGTCATCGTGGAC
>JAFUNW010000363.1 GCA_017472905.1 Bacteroidaceae bacterium | reverse complement strand
ATCCCAAAGCATGCAGTTTCGATACATCCGTCAGTTTACGCATGGTTCCGTCCGGTTTTGAAGAATCGAACGTCAATTTACCTTGGAATCCAACCTCTTTCACTATCAAAGCGGCCAACTCACCGATGGTCAACTCTTTTCCGGTTCCTACATTGATGTGGCAATTGCGAATTTCCTTGCTTCCGGCCTCGTAGGTATCTTTGAAATCTACATTTTCCAATACGAACACACTGGCATCGGCCATCTCTTCGCTCCAGAGGAATTCGCGCATCGGCTTGCCCGTACCCCAAAGCTTCACCTCTTCGGCCGTAATGCCGTACTTCGCCAATACCGCCAATATCTCTTCTTCGCTGTTCGAACCGCTTATGCCCTCTACCGGACGCAAATCCATATCCCTACGAACAGCCTCCCAATTGTTTTCATTCAAGCATTTTGCGAGATGAACTTTCCGAATCATGGCCGGAAGCACATGGCTGTTCTCCAAATGGAAATTATCGTTCGGGCCATACAAGTTCGTAGGCATTACTGCTATATAGTTCGTACCATATTGCAGATTGAAACTTTCGCACATCTTCAAGCCGGCAATTTTGGCGATGGCATACGGTTCGTTGGTATACTCCAACGGAGAAGTCAGCAAAACGTCCTCTTTCATTGGTTGTTCGGCATCGCGCGGATAGATGCAGGTACTGCCTAAAAAGAGCAGCTTCTTCACGCCGTGTCGGAAACTCTCTCCGATAACGTTTTGCTGTATCTGCAAATTCTCATAGATGAAATCGGCCCGATAAGTATTGTTGGCCATGATGCCGCCTACGTGTGCCGCAGCCAAAATCACATACTCCGGCTTTTCCCTGTCGAAGAAAGCCTTTACAGCCACTCCGTCCAACAAATCCAATTCCTTGTGCGAACAGCCGACCAAATTGGTATAACCTTTGGATTGCAAATTCTTCCAAATGGCCGACCCTACCAAACCGCGATGGCCGGCCACGTATATTTTAGCGGATTTATCAATCTTACTCATTATTATTTAAGTTTTAGTTCGAGCAAAGCTCTCATCAGTTTCCCAGTCGCAAGCTCATTTTTGGAGATAGAGGGAGTTAAAGGGAGATAATCGCTTCGCTCTTTGGGGAGATAAAGGCCAATAGTATAGCCAATCATTTGGCTTTTATCTCCATCTATCTCCCTTTATCTCCATCTATCTCCATCTATCTCCTTTTATCTCCATCTATCTCCCTATTTTCTATTACAGCTTCTTATTTAACAATACCTTTCTCCAGATATTCAGCCAGATTCATCTTGATTTGTTCGCTGGCTCTTTCAACGGCAACTTTCGCCATGTCGTGCTCAACCATGATGCGCACCAATTCTTCGAACGAAGTCTTGCCCGGATCCCAACCCAATTTTGCTTTCGCCTTGGTCGGGTCTCCCCAGAGGTTTACTACGTCTGTCGGACGATAGAAGTCTTTCGATACCTCCACAACCACCCGTCCGGTAGCCTTGTCGATACCCACTTCGTTTTCCTCTTCGCCTTGGAATTCCAGCTCTATGCCGGCATGTTTAAAGGCCAGATAACAGAATTCGCGAACCGAATGCTGTACACCGGTAGCAATCACGAAATCTTCCGGTTTCTCCTGCTGAAGAATCAGCCACATACATTCCACATAGTCTTTTGCATATCCCCAGTCGCGAAGCGATGAGAGATTACCCAAATAGAGTTTCTCCTGCTTGCCTTGAGCTATACGCGCTGCTGCCAGCGTAATCTTGCGGGTTACGAAAGTCTCGCCCCGGCGCTCACTCTCGTGGTTAAACAAAATGCCCGAGCAGCAATACATGTTATAAGCTTCGCGATATTCCTTGATGATCCAATAGCCATACAACTTGGCTACGGCATACGGACTGTAAGGATGGAAAGGAGTATTCTCGTTTTGCGGAACCTCTTCAACCTTTCCGTACAACTCGGAAGTCGAAGCCTGATAGATGCGGCAAGTATCAGCCAAACCACATTGGCGAACTGCCTCCAATACACGAAGTACACCCGTAGCATCCACGTCAGCCGTAAACTCCGGAGAGTCAAAACTTACTTGTACATGGCTTTGAGCTGCCAGATTATATATCTCTGTAGGAAGAACCTTGCCGATAACCTGCACCAAACTCATCGAATCGCTCAAATCAGCATAGTGAAGATGGAAATGAGGAGCACCCTCCAAATGGGCAATACGTTCGCGAAAATCGACTGAAGAACGGCGGATAGTACCGTGCACTTCATATCCCTTTTCCAATAAAAACTCAGCCAAGAATGAACCATCCTGACCTGTGATTCCTGTAATTAAAGCAACTTTTTTCATTTTGATATTTTTATTTTATTTTAGTTCGAGCAAGGCTCTCATCTGCTTCGCAGTCGCAAGCTCAATTTTCTTGTAGATAGAGGGAGTTAAAGGGAGATAATCGCTTCGCTCTTTGGGGAGATAAAGGCCAATAGTATAGCCAATCATTACTCTTTGTGGAGATAGAGGGAGTTAAAGGGAGATAATCGCTTCGCTCTTTGGGGAGATAAAGGCCAATAGTATAGCCAATCATTTGGCTTTTATCTCCATCTATCTCCCTTT
>JAFUNW010000362.1 GCA_017472905.1 Bacteroidaceae bacterium | reverse complement strand
CCCAAACTCCATTCATAGCTTTATACTCGTCACTCTATCCGGAGAACAAAAACAAGAGCAATTGGATAATCTACCGTCTGACCGACATCATGCTATTGAAAGCAGAAGCGTTGGTACAGACCATGACGGAAAATACAGAAGATAAAGCATGGAACGACTCAATTCGCCGAGAAGCGTTCACACTTGTAAATGCCGTAAACAAACGTTCAATGTGTCAGTCGCCATTGAAAGATACATTGGTTTACAAGGACTACAATACCAAGACAGCTATCAAAGATTTGGTATTGTTGGAACGTCAACGCGAACTCATGTTTGAGGGAAAACGGTGGTACGATTTGGTGCGCCACTCCATCTGTGATGGCAACACCCAAACTCTACGCAGCAAAGCGTTGCAGAAATACAGTAGTAATACTTCAGCCATTGAAAGCAAATTGACCAAGATGGATGCTATTTTCTGGCCTTATAACTACGATGAGTTAAGAGTAAACAAAAACTTGAAGCAGAATCCTGCATTCCCAAGCGGTGAAGAAGGAAACTACGAGAACTCGGTTATTAAATAATAGAACTAAAAGAAAAGACTTATGAAAATATTTCAATATATCACTCTCGGTGCATTTTGCGGATTGGGTATGGTGGCCTGTTCGGACAATATGGAAAGCGAACACTACTATACTTTCACCGGTGAAATGATGAGCGACTACATCACTTCGCGCCCGCAATATAGCGATTTTGCAACGATTGTCAGACGAGCAAATATGATGGACTTGCTCTCGACTTATGGACACTACACTTGTTTCCTGCCATCAAACGAAGCGTTTGACGTCTATCTGCAAGGACGTGGAAAAAGCTCTATCGATGATTTGACAGATGCCGATTGCGACACCATTGCCCGCACTCACCTGGTCAGCAACATGTATTCTACCATTGAAATGATGGACGGAACCTTGCATACAGCCAACATGAACCGCCGCTACATTCAGGTAGAACACGGATTCGATACCGACAGCAACTCCATCGTGATTCTGAACCGTTCGGCACAAATCTATTTTGCCTTGCAAGACGATTCGGTTGAAAACGGTATTGTACAACCCATAGACATGGTGTTGGAAAGTTCAAACAGCAGCATCGCCGATGTAATGAAAGAAAATCCGAAAATCAGCTATTTCTATCAAGCATTGGAAGCTACCGGATTGAAAGATTCTCTCATGAAGATCAAAGACGAGAACTACAACAACAAAGATTATGAACCGTATTACTACAAATCAGATTTTTGGAACGAAATTGCCACTGTACCTGATACGAAGAACTATGGTTTCACACTCTTTGTCACTCCAGACTCTATTCTGAGAGAGAAATACAACATCGGTGTAAACGGTGAGGCCAATGTGCTTAAAGATTTGTACGACCTTGCCTGCGAGCTTTACGACCCTGTCTATCCGGACGATGTCAATGCGGAGTATCATGCCTTTGATTTGAAATATCTGACCGATCGCCGCAATCCGCTAAACCGTTTCGTGGCTTACTGCATCATGACCCGTCTCAGCAGTTGGAGCGGGCTGACTCCTAGAGAGATGAACCAAGGAAAAGCTCAAGGTGCCATCGGTATCAAGACAAACTTGATGAATCCGAACGATTGGTACGAAACCTTACTGCCGCATACAATGGTTCGCATCGACCAACTGACAATGGATAATTATTTGGGACAAGGCACAAAGAACGAGAAATACGTCAATCGGCGATACGATGATAAATATCAAATTGAGGGTGCACACATTCATCAGACAGTAGAAAGAGAATACAATCAAGATGCTCCCAACGGATATTATTTCTATGTAGACGATGTAGTGGCATTTACACAAGATGTTCAAGACAAAGTGCAAAACTGCCGCATCCGCATGGACTTCTCTACCGTATTCCCTGAAATCATGACCAATGACATTCGTCTAAACGGTGACCCGACACAGGATGATGACAGCAATGTTGCCGACCCAACTTTCAAGTTTGGCCGCAACTACTATTTCCCGGAGGGTTATCTGGATGGAGTTACTTCAAAAGGTAATTGTGCATTCGTATACCGCCGTCCACATTGGAACTTCTGGTCGTATGAAGGCGATGAATTCAACTTGTTTGGAGACTATGACTTTACGTTTCGTCTTCCGCCGGTTCCTTTTTCCGGAGAGTGGCAAGTTCGTCTTGGATTCTGTGCTTTAGCCACTCGTGGTGTAGCTCAAATCTACTTTGACAACATTCCACAAGGTATTCCTTTGGATATGAGACGTTTCTTGGATTCCGACTATTTCATGGGAAGTGAATTCAGTCTGTCTTATCCATCACTATCAGACGAAGCCAAGCTTGAAGACCAAAAAGCGTTGAAAAACAAAGGAGTTTATCGCGGGCCTTACGGCGGATACCATACAGATGGAAACGTAATCAATGAATTTGTAAATAACCAACGTACTTATCGTCTCGTACTCTGCCAGACGAACATTGACAATACACGCGACCACTATCTACGCATCCGTTGTACCACCAAAGGCAAGCAAGGTAACAACAACGAGTTCATGATGGACTATTTGGAATTGGTTCCCAAGAGCGTATACGGAGTGTCTAACACCGGCGAAATGGAAGATGACCTCTAAAAAACGGATTCTTTAATTCAAAAGAAAAGAAAAGATGAAATACAACAATTTATATCATAAGATGGCAGGGTTGGCTTTAGCCACCCTCGCTGTCGCAGCTTGCTCGGACGATTGGAATGAGCACTATGATGCGCAGCAACAAACGGGCGTAAACAGCACCTTGTGGCAAACCATCTCCGGCAACGAGAATCTAAGCCACTTTGCTGAAGTAATCCAAACGTGCGGATATGACAAAAACTTGAATAGCAACCAAGTTTTCACGGTGTTTGCTCCAACAAACGAATATTTTACGGAAGCGGATAAAACAGCTTTAATCAAACAATATAACGAGGAAAAAGCAGCAAATACCAAAGATGAAGACAATTCGACCATCAAGCAATTTGTTCAAAACCACATTGCACTCTACAATTATTCCGCAGCAAACGGGCGTGAGGATACACTGACCATGATGAATGGAAAATACCTCACTCTGAATACCCAAGCTGCCGGAGGACAAAAGATTTTGTCGGGAAACCAATTGCATAACAACGGTATTCTCTACATCATTGAAGGAGTAACCCCCTACGACCACAACGTATTCGAGAAATTGGGAGCAATAGAGGGATTGGATAGCATTGCCGAATTCCTCTACAGCTATAACAAATATGAGTTCATTCCCGAACTGAGTGTACCCGGTGGCATTGAAAACGGACAAACAGTTTACCTTGATTCAGTCATGCAATTGCAGAACGAAATGTTCAGCCAATTAAATGCCAGAATCAACTCAGAAGACAGTACTTATTGGATGCTCGCTCCCAATAATGACGAATGGAAGAGATTGGTAGAAGAGTACACTCCTTATTATACTTATCACAAAGGAGTAGAAAAACGCGACTCGCTGAATTACACATTGGCGCGCATGGCCATCCTAGAAGGAAGTATATTCAGCCGTACGACCAATCCGGATGCAGCCATCCAAGATTCCATCCGTTCAACGCATGCCATTCCATATGCAGCCCGAAAATATTATTACGGTTCCAGTGAGTTGGCTTACTACGAATACAAGAATCCGTTTGACGAAGGCCGTCCATTCTACGGAGCTGAAGCCATTGCAGCCAGCAACGGAACTGTTTGGAAAGCTAATATCTGGAACATCGATAAAAAAGAGACCTTCTACCAGACCGTCATCGTAGAAGCAGAAGATATCTCTTCTTCTTTGAAAGAGGTTGATGAAACGACTACAAACCCCAATCCGTCCGTGATATCCGTTCCGAGAAAGAACCCGTTTTACAACTTAATTTCCGGAAACAGTTATGTCGAAATTTATCCGCAAGGTTCAACCAATACGACTACTACATTCTACATTCCGAATGTTCTTTCCAACATAGAATACGACCTTTACCTGATTACAGCACCGGGTACTGCCGGTGTGGAAGACACTTCTATGGTAGCACCTATCAATCGTCTGCCCAACAAATTGCGTCTGACATTGGGTTGGTATAAAGAAGATGGAACGGAGGATGATGAAAGAGTCATCAGCGAAATTGAAACCAGTGGAATCAAAGCAGATACGATATTGGTACAAAGCGGCGTAAAATTCCCGACTTGCTCTGTCGGTCTGCAAACACCGCAAGTAACCCTGAGTATCAACACCCGCGTAAGTAACAGAGAAATCACTGCCGGTTCATTCAACCGTACATTGCGTGTAGACTGTATCGTTTTGAAACCCCACGAAGAGAGCGAATCAAACTAAGAGAGAAACCGGAGACAAGCAAGTTGATTTGCTTGTCGGCTAACAATAAAAAAACAAAGATATGAATCGATATATATTATTTGGAATGACAACGCTGATGGCTTTCTCTCTGAATGCCTCAGCTCAGGATACCTCCACCGAAGAAACGGCCGAGGAGACCAACGTCCGCCCAACAACCCCGAAGAAGCAATATCCCATGCGTACGGTGAAAGGTAGCGTATTGGATGCAGCCACCGGCACTCCTATTTCCGGTGCAATGGTACGTACCGGAGAAATTGAAGGGTTCAGTACGTTGACAAACGATGATGGAACATACGAACTGAATGTTCCGGAATTTGCAAGCTCACTCTACATCACCTCCATTGAGCACAACCCGATTTCCATCGGTTTGAACAAAGATGAGATGCAGAAAGATGCGAAACTCTATTCTACCGCATTCCGGAAGAATTATAGCGACCAGACCAATGTTCGCGTAGACCATGCAGCTTCAGATTTTCAATACACCAATGCCATCAATATTAAGGAAGAGGTGCAAAACCAATTGGGAGCATACGCACGTACCATTAACTACAACGGCACTCCGGGTGTAGGTAATGTGATGTTCATCCAGGGATTGAATTCACTCAACGTCAACGCACAACCGTTGGTGGTTATTGATGGAGTTATCATGGATATGCAATATGGCCGCACCTTGCTACACGATGGATTCTACAACGATATCTTAACCGCATTGAATCCGGCCGATATCGAGAAGATTGAAATTATACGCAACGGAACCGCGCTCTATGGAGCCAAAGGAGCCAACGGTGTCATTCAAATCAAGACACGCCGAAGCACCTCTATGGCAACCCGTATCACAGCCAGTGTTTCAGCCGGCGTAACGCTCATGCCCAAATACGTTGATGTCATGAATGCCGACCAATACAGAAGCTATGCATCTGAATTGCTCAAAGGAGTGAAAACCAACATCAACGAATTCAAGTTCCTCAATCCGGATCCGAACTATTACTATTACAAACAGTATCACAACGATACGGATTGGAAAGAAGAGGTGTATCGCACGGCTTTCACCCAAAACTACGGCATCAACATCGGTGGTGGAGACGACATTGCCATGTATAACCTCTCAATCGGCTATACTTCAGCGCAAAGTACGCTCGACTACAACGACATGACCCGTTTGAACATCCGTTTCAACACCGACATTACGCTCACCAAAGCCTTGTCTGTACGTTTTGATGCCTCTTTTGCCGATCAAGGCCGAAGCATTCGAGACGATGGTGCACCGGAAGGATATGACGAAGGAACCTCTACGGCTCCCGCATTCCTTGCCTATGCCAAGAGCCCGTTCCTTAGTCCATATACTTACGGACGCGGAATGTTGTCGGAAAGCCACCTCGACATTGTTGACGAGAGCTATTTGGATGAAGCATTGGCAAACTACAGCAATTACAACTACAAGATTGCCAATCCTTGGGCTATCAACGAATATGCCGATGGAAAGAACAAGAACCGTTTCGAGACTTCCATGTTGAACCTGTCTGTTACTCCCAAATACCAGATTAATCCGAATCTGTTTGTAAGCGAACATTTCAGCTACAACCTGGTAAACAACAACGAGAAGTATTACATCCCTATCAACGGTGTACCCAGTTATTATGTATCAAGCGTAAACGCCTATCGTGATAACGAAGTCCGCTCACTGTCTTCTAAACAACAATCCATCATGAGCGATACCCGCATTGATTGGAACAAGCGCTACGGTGCTCACCACATCCATCTCTTTGGAGGTATGCGCGTTAATTGGGAAAGTTACACGTTGAATTCTCAATTGGGTTACAATACCGGTAGTGACAAGACTCCGTTCCTCCACTCCGGACTTATGAACGCAACAACCACCGGAACCAACGATTCATGGAACTCCATTGCATGGTACGCACAAGCCGAGTATAACTACCTGAGCCGCTATTATCTGCAAGCAAACCTTACAGCAGAAGGAGGTTCACGCTTCGGTAACGATGCAGACGGCCTGAAAGTATTGGGTGCACCTTGGGGTATCTTCCCGGGTGTGCAAGCTTCTTGGGTCATCTCGAACGAGCCTTGGTTTGCCAAAGTAAAACCGGTTAACTACTTACGCCTGACTGCCGGATACGACATCAGCGGAAACGATGATATTGATTACTATGCAGCTCGAAGCTATTTCCGTGCTGCCAAGTTCTTGAATGCCATCTCCGGTCTCTCATTCGATGGTATCGGAAACACCGAAATCCAATGGGAAACAACCCGCCGCTTCAACGTTGGATTGGAAACCAATCTATTCAACAACCGCTTGAATCTGAGCGCGAACTATTTCACCAGCAAGACAACAGATTTGCTGACTCGCCAAACGTTGGGAATCCTGACCGGTATCGAACAAAATTGGTCTAACGGGGGGGAATTGAAAAACCAAGGATTCGATGTGGCCGCCAACGTGAAAGTTCTTGCTCTGAAAGATTGGCAATGGCAAATCGGTGCAAGCATCGGACACTATAAGAACGAAATCACAGACCTGCCGACCAATAAAAACGGTGAAAAGATTTTGGATTCGGAAATCTACGGTGCAACCATCCGTACGGCTGTAGGTGAAGCCGCCAACGTATTCTACGGATACAAAACATTGGGCGTATTCTCTGACAGCGAAGAAGCAGCCAATAGTGGTCTCTACATTTTGGATCAAAACGGAAAGACCAAACACTATTTCGGAGCCGGCGACATGCACTTTGTTGATTTAAACAATGACAAATGCATCGATGAGAACGACCGTCAGGTGATAGGTAATCCAAACCCCGACTTCTACGGTAACCTCTCTACTTCCTTGTCTTGGAAGCGCTTGAAGCTGGACGTTTGTTTCAACTACTCATTGGGCAATGATGTCTATAACTACATGCGTTCTCAGTTGGAAAGCGGAAGCCGCTTCATGAACCAGACAACTGCAATGGTTAACCGTTGGCAGGTAGAAGGTCAACAGACCAACATGCCGCGTGCCACTTTCCAAGACCCGATGGGTAACGCCCGTTTCAGCGACCGCTGGATTGAAGACGGTAGTTATGTACGTCTGAAAAACGTTACGCTTTCGTACGACCTGCCCATGACCTCACAATTCTTGCAAGGTCTTCAGTTCTGGGTACAAGGAAACAACCTACTTACATTCAGCAAATACTTGGGAAGCGACCCTGAAAGTGCCATGACTTCGTCTGTCATCGGACAAGGTATCGACTTGGGACGTATCCCCCAAAGCGCATCCATCGTTGCAGGTGTGAAAATAAACCTCTAATTCATGGACAACCTAACATTATAATTCAAGAACATTATGAAAACAATGATAAAAAACATGCTTCGCCGACCTTTCCACACTGTACTCTGTGCAGTGTGCCTGTCGGCAACAGGCATTGCCTTTACTTCGTGCGATGATTTCTTTGAGCAAGAGTCTACACACGTCATTTTCGAAGGAGACAACCCGCTCAACAGTACAGCAGATACCCTCTATTCCGTTATCGGAATCATCAATAAGATGCAGGCCATCGCTGACCGTACCATCCTTTTGGGTGAAGCACGCGGTGACCTTGTAGACATCAACGACTACACCAGTGCGGACCTGCGTGAATTGGCACTCTTCAACGTGGATGAGGAAAACATCTACAACCAACCGCGCGATTACTATGCCATCATCAACAATTGCAACTACTTCATCGCCAACGCCGACACTACGCTGTATGACAACCGTAACAACCAGGTTTTCATTCGTGAGTATGCGGCAGTCAAAGCCTTCCGCGCATGGACCTATCTTCAGTTGGTTTTGAACTATGGCGAAGTACCTTTCGTTACCGACCCGATTCTGACCAAAGAAGAGGGCGACCGCGAATACCCTCGCAAAGGAATCCAAGAGATTTGCAACTGGCTGATTCAAGACATCCAGCCGTTAGCAGAAATCGAACGCCCGTCATACGGAACGATTCGCAGTTGCGATTCACGTCTCTTCTACTTCCCCATCCATCTGTTGTTGGGAGAATTGAACTTGTGGGCCGGACATTATAAAGAAGCAGCTGTCAGCTACTACAACTTCCTTAGCAAATTTAATGGAGTGAACTCCAGTTATCCCATCGGTACTAATAAATGCTATTGGAACAACGAAGAGACAAAATGGAACAGCTATATAACAGACTACCGCATGTTTTGGGACGAGAGTTTCGGAAACAGGCTGATCACCATGCTCCCGGGAGACTCTATTCCTTCAGAAGGATATTACAGCCAATTGCGCAACATTTTCAATAGCAACACTGATAATGAATACCGCGTAAGCTTGACTCCTTCGCAATCGCTTATCGACCTCTCTGCCGCACAACGCTATTGCGACATCACAACCGATCTCGACACCATTTACGCTCCGGAAAACATGGAGAGTCTGGGTATAAAATACTTGGGAGGTGACCTCCGTCTCTTTGGCTACACCGAAGTAGTAAACGCAGTCTATAACAACGAGCGCATTGAAGGACAAACGATCCAGAAATACCAGACGCGTAACATTCACATCTATCGCAATGTAATGGTCTACCTCCACTTGGCCGAAGCCCTGAATGCTGCCGGTTATCCGCGCTTTGCATACCATATTTTGGCAGGCGGTGTGAACAACAACGTCATCGAGGAGAACATCATCCCATACTATCGCAACGACTCTACATTCTTGCGTCAGTTCGACTTCCCGACCACACGCTATGTACTCGCTACACCGGAAGCCGGCATCGGCACAAATCCCAACACCATCGGTATCCACGACAGAGGTTCCGGTTGGAGTTTGGCCAACGAGTACTACCAATTGCCGGATAATCCGGAGTTGGATTCCATTGCCCGCATCGCATATCAGCAAGAGGCAGTAGAACGCATGATTGTGGACGAAGGAGCATTGGAATTTGCATTCGAAGGTCTGCGTTACTACGACTTGATGCGTGTAGCTTTGCGCCGCAACGACCCGGCTTTCCTGGCCGATCGCATCTATGCACGCCAAGGCGAAGCCAACAGCGCAAGTATGAAGAGCGAAATCAAAGCAAACCTCTACAATCCTCAAGAGTGGTATCTTGATTGGAACGGTGAAATCGGTATGATCGTCACTTCCGAGGATACGGAAACGAAAACTGAGACAGAAACAGAAACAGAAGAATAAGTTTTTCGCAGACAAATAAACCAACGTAAAGGGGCTGTGTCGTATGATGCAGCCCTTTTTTATTACCTTCTCCCTGCACGCAAACATCTGCAAACGGCACACAAAAATCTGTTGGGCATCCCATAAAAATCTGCTGCCCAACAGAAGTTCGTCCGCCGTGCAGCAGAAGTTCGTCTGCTGCACGGCAAAAATTGCTCCGCAAGGCAGCAGATTTTTGTGAGCGACCGGCACTTTTTATTTTGCGTTTCATCGGGTTTGCAACCCTCGTATATTTTCCATGAACAAAAGAAAGTATGAACCTAAAAGCGACACCAATAATATTCAAAAAAAGCTAAAAAAAGTGTGACTCGCCCATATTCTTTACCGACTCTCCCGGAAAAGAGTTATTTTTGAAGAGAAAAAGAATCTGAAATCATCTTTCAAAGTAAAAAACGATTATGAACGAACAAGTGAAAGTTTTCTGCAAAAACAACCGGCAAACCTTCAGCGTTCCGACCGGGAGCTCTCTTTCAGAGGTTTACCAAATGGCCGAACTGAATTTACCGTATGGTCCTACCAGTGCCAGAGTCAACAATGTGGTTGAAGGACTCAACTTCAAGATTTTCCAAAACAAAGACATTGAGTTTCTGGACCTCACCTCTTCTTCCGGAATGCGAACCTATTTCCGTTCGCTCTGCTTTGTATTGTGCAAAGCCATCGAAGAGCTCTTTCCGGAAAGTGAAATCATGTTGCAACACCCTGTATCGAAAGGGTATTATTGCACGTTGAACATCGGCCATGCGGTTACGCTTGAAGACGTGGGCCGCATCAAAACCCGCATGCAGGAAATTGTTTCACAAAAAATCCCATACCGCCGCATACAGGTACATACGGAGCAAGCCGTCCGCCTGTTCCGACAAAAAGGGATGAACGACAAAGCCGACCTGCTGGAAACTTCCGGTTCGCTCTATACCTATTATTATAGATTGGGCGACACAATCGACTATTACTACGGAAGTCTGTTACCCGACACCGGCTATATCCGTCTGTTTGATGTCGTGAAGTATTACGATGGCATTCTGCTTCGCGTCCCCCAAAAGGGAAATCCCGACCGTCTGGAAGAGATAGTCAAACAAGAGAAGATGCTGGAAGTGTTCAAGGAGCATGCCCGTTGGCAAGAAATCATGAATGTGCGTACCGTTGGCGAACTCAACATCGCCTGCCAAAAGGGATATGCCACAGACTTGATAAACGTATCGGAGGCCCTGCAAGAAAAGAAAATTGCTCGGATTGCAGACGAGATACACTTGCGGAAGAGCGTGAAAATGGTGCTGATATCCGGCCCTTCGTCTTCGGGGAAAACCACCTTCAGCAAACGCCTCTCCGTACAGCTCATGACAAACGGGATACGCCCGCAAGCCATCTCACTGGACGACTATTTCGTAAACCGCGAAGATACTCCGCTCGATGAAAGCGGCAACTACGACTACGAATCGCT
>JAFUNW010000361.1 GCA_017472905.1 Bacteroidaceae bacterium | reverse complement strand
TACCCAAATTTACGATGATGAACAGTATCCGATACAAAACCAATAAATCATTGGTTGGTACACTTGACACACAAGGAGAATACCACCCTAGTTTCACTGATTATCAAACCAGCCTGACTTGGGTTCCCAATAAACGGTGGAGCATTGGTTTTATAGGAAACTACTCTGAAAACAACTATCGTTTTGAACCGGAAGACAGAGAGACTAACTTCGGAACGATGGATAACATCCAAAATTTCAAAGTTTATTTCGATGGACAAGAACGCGACCTCTTCCAAACCTATTTCGGAGCATTGAGTATTACACGACACATCAATAATCAAAACAGCATCACCTTGCAAGCTTCGGCTTTTCATACCAAAGAGGAAGAAACCTATGACATTGCGGGTGAATATTGGCTGAATTCAGAAAACGAATCGGAAGGTATGGGAGTTGGAACCTATATGGAACATGCACGAAACTACCTGACGGCAAACGTTCAGAGCTATTCTCTTAAAGGACAACACAATTTAGAAAACGGTCACCGCATGGCATGGGGTACAGAGATACGAAAAGAACGTTTCAAAGAAAGCTCTCGCGAATGGGAATTCCGCGATTCGGCAGGATATTCCCTACCACATTCATCAAACAAATTGGAACTTATATATAACCTGAATTCCCGCAACAAAATGAGTAGCATTCGATATTCTGCATATTTACAGGACACCTATCGTAAAGCCTCTTCTCTCGGTCTATGGACTTTCAATGCAGGAATACGTGCTTCCTATTGGAATTGGAATAAAGAATTAATAGTCAGTCCCCGTGCATCTGTCGGCCTTATACCGGCATTCAACGAAGATTTTACATTCCGCTTCGCTAGCGGAATGTATTACCAAGCACCTTTTTATAAAGAGTTTCGTGATACAACAGTTGTGAACGGATTGGCTTCCGTTACATTAAATAAAAAGATAAAATCACAACGCTCCATACATTTTGTCTTGGCCGGAGACTATAAATTTCACTTAATGGACCGCCCTTTCAAGTTTACCGCAGAACTATATTATAAACATTTGAGCAATTTAGTCCCATACAACGTTGACAACGTGCGTATCAGCTATTATGGAGAGAATCTATCTAAAGGATATGCTACCGGAATAGATTTGAAACTATTTGGTGAATTTGTTCCCGGAACAGACTCCTGGATTACATTCTCATTAATGAAAACAGAAGAGAAACTAAATGGGAAATGGATACCCCGTCCTACAGACCAACGAATGAACTTATCATTCTTTTTTACGGACTATTTCCCGAATACCGATCGATGGAGAATGAGTCTTCGAATGAATTATGCAGACGGATTACCATTCGGTCCTCCTCACAGTGGACGAGAAGAACACGTTTTCCGTGCTCCGGCCTATAAGCGTGTAGACCTTGGCATGTCCTATCGTTTGCTAAACAACGAAGAAAAACAGATTTATACCGGATGGCAATCTTATTTCCGCAATATCTGGTTAGGAATAGATGTCTTTAACCTTTTTAATATCGACAACATTAACTCATATTATTGGATAACGGACATCAACAACAATCAAGCGGCAATCCCCAATTATTTGACTTCGAGACAAATAAACGTACGACTGCTCTGTGAATTCTGATTGAATACATCTTTATTGCAACAAATAAATTAATCAACAATATTCATAAACAAAACATGAAAAAAGCATTAATCGGAATGGCTATTGTAGCATTAACAGCATGTAATGTGCAACAAGAAAATCCATTACTAAAAGAATCAGCACTCCCCTATGAAGCGCCGGAGTTCAGCAAGTATCAATCAATCCACTATGAAGAAGCTTTCATGGAGGGATTCAAACAACAACGCGCCGAAATCGATGCCATTGTAGCAAACACAGAAGCACCGACTTTTGAAAATACGATTGATGCATTGGAACGAAGTGGAAGTTTATTAAACAAAGTCATTGGCATTTTCTTCAATCTCAATGAAACTGATGCCGATGAAGTAATGAAAGAGACTGAAAAAAAGATCATGCCTTTAATGACTGAGCACAATGCTTACATGACAATGAGCGAACCTTTGTTTGCGCGTGTAAAAGCCATCTATGACAACAAGGAGAATTTAAATTTGACACGTGAGCAAGAGATGGTGCTTGATAAATATTACCGCATGTTTGTACGAGGTGGAGCATTGCTCAATGCCGAACAAAAAGAACAATTCATGGAAATTGAAAAGCAACTCTCTTTGGCTAGTATTCAATTCGGAGACAATGCTTTGGCCGAAACCAATGCGTTTTCTTTGAACATTACTGAAGAGAAAGATCTTTCAGGACTTCCTGCCGCAAGCATTGAAGCTGCAAGCGATGCAGCCAAAGCTGCAGGAAAAGAAGGATGGCTTTTCACATTACACAAACCGAGTTGGACTCCTTTCATGCAATATGCTGACAATCGCGACCTGCGCAAGCAGATGTATTTGGCTTACATTAACCGAGGAGATAACAACAATGCCAACGATAACAAAGAGGTGATTGCACGCATCTTGAAACTGCGCCAACAAAAAGCCAAGCTATTTGGATATAATACCTTTGCAGAATATCAATTGGAAGACAAAATGGCAAAAACTCCCGAAGCAGCCTATAACCTGCTGATGACGATCTGGAAAGCCGCTCTGCCTAAAGCGCAAGCAGAAGCAGCCGAACTTCAGAAAATGATGGATGCTGAAGGAAAAGGTGAAAAATTGGAAGCTTGGGATTGGTGGTATTATACAGAGAAACTGCGCCAACAAAAATATGCCTTGAATGAGAATGAGCTGAAACCATATTTCTCACTCGAAAACGTTAGAAACGGTTCATTCATGGTAGCCGAAAAACTTTTCGGTGTTAACTTCCGCCCCATAGAGAATCTTGACATTTATCATCCGGAGGTCAAGACATTCGAAGTAATAGATGCCGATAGTTCACATTTGGCATTGTTCTATGCTGATTATTTCCCTCGAGAAACGAAACGTGCCGGTGCATGGATGAACAACATCGTAGATCCATCGAATATTGACGGAGAGAAGAAAAGGCCCATGATTGTAAATGTGTGCAACTTCACTCGTCCGACAGCCGATGCTCCTTCTTTGTTGAATATTGATGAGGCACGCACACTCTTCCACGAATTCGGACATGCCCTACATGGCTTCCTTACCCAAACCAACTATCCTTCGGTAGCGGGAACAAGCGTAGCACGCGACTTTGTAGAACTTCCCTCACAAATCATGGAACATTGGGCTATCGAACCGGAAGTAATGAAACTCTATGCCCGCCACTACCAGACAGGCGAGGCCATCCCTGATGATTTGATAGCCAAAATGCAAGCCGCTTCTTCATTCAACTCCGGATTTGAAACCGTAGAATTGGTCGCTGCAGCTTTGCTTGACATGGAATATCACATGCTAACCGACTATAGTGACTTCGATGCCAATGCATTCGAAAAATCGGTTGCAGAGAAAATCGGTCTCATCCCTCAAATTGCATTCCGTTATCGCGGTACATACTTCAATCATGTCTTCAGCGGAGGCTATGCCGTAGGTTACTACAGCTACTTGTGGGCCGAAGTGCTTGATGCCGATGGTTACGAAGCATTCAAAGAAAAAGGTATTTTTGATGAAGCTACCGGCCGCAGTTTCCGTAAGAACATCCTTGAAATGGGGGGAAGTGAAGAACCAATGACTCTCTACAAACGTTTCCGGGGCGCTGAACCTAATCCCGAAGCCCTACTCCGTAATCGTGGATTGATAGAGTAAAATCAAATAAAAAAAACTCCGGAATCAACAAGCTTAATTAATTGGATTCCGGAGTTTTTTATATTAAGTAAAATTGCCAAGGCCTTTCTATCCTAAACATTAAATATAATTCGAATTCCCCACCAAATAAAGAATAAAACAACATAAGTTATCAAAACGGTTCGGCTATACAAAATTTGATTCGACTTGGCAAACACACCGTTGATGTTATACCATTTCCCTAAAACTGCAAGAACTGCATAAGGTAGGGAAATCAATAGAAAAGGGTTTACACGAAAAGCATCAACAATCCGACCGGTAAGGAAAAGATGCAAAAACCGTTGTACCCCACAGGATGGACAATAGGTTCCGGTTGCGAGCCACCATAAGCATTTAGGAGACCAGATTGTCTCTTCCGGAGCCAGGTAATAATAAATAATACCGATGGATAGTACAACCACCGGTATTATTACTCGAATTGTTGTTATGCGCATATTACATTTGACCTGCAACAACAGCAAATACCATAAGAATTATATACAATATAATACCGATACCTGCAATTACAGCACCCCAAATAGAATATTTCTTTGCATCATCCGCAGCTTTTTGAGCTTCGTCATAGCGTCCTTGATTCCAAAGTTTTTCTACTGAAGTAGATTTTAAAATAGCTACAATCCCTAACGGCAAACAACACAATACCGTACACAAAATAGCCCATACAAGATTTGTATCCGGACAATTCTCTTTTCTCTCAATCATATTTTTATAATAAATTCTTGCCCTCCAGCTACCACAAGGACGTTTTTAAACCACGAAGCGTGGAACTGCAATGCCACGCTCTAAACTGAAGGTCCTAGGAAAACCCGAATACACGAATGTAGTAATAGCAGCCCACGCCATACACGTGAGAACCACTATGCCCACCTCTTGTATTCTTTGAAAATTTCCTAGGTTTTCAGTTACAAGATAAGCATAACGCTTCTTTTTTCAACAATGTCTTTAGACCAAGTTGCCTCAATCTGCCTGCAAATATATCAATAATATGGATAAGTCGGATAAAAAAACAGAAAAATGTTATGAATTACAAAAAGGATTGAAAAAAAGAGGAATCTCAACAGAATTCTAATCATATATTCGTTTATATTTGTTTGTATAGAAAAGAATAGTTACTTTTGTTACTTGATAATTTAAATATCAGTCTGAAAGTTATGAAAAGTTGGAAACTGGAAGCCCTTATTCTGGCAACAGGATTGCTGCTGATGGGCAAATTTGTGAAGGATGGGTTAGACGACTTTGCCAACCGTGACCGAGTGGTAAACGTGAAAGGACTAGCCGAAATGGAAGTAGCAGCCAATAAGGTGACGTGGCCACTGATGTACAAGACATTAGGGAATGACTTACCGGCACTATACAATCAGATAAACCAAACGAACGAAGCCATCGTTAAATTTCTTAAGCAGAAAGGAATCACAGAAAAAGAAATCACCGTAAATGCTCCCGACATCATTGACCTTGATGCCGAACGATACAGCAATAACCAAACGGGATATCGCTACAACGTGACGGCCGTCATCACTGTAACTTCTAAGCAAGTAGAGCTTGTGCGCCGCCTTATCAGCGAGCAGGGCGAACTACTGAAGCAAGGCATTGCCATTACAGGCAGTGATTATCGCTACAACGTACAATATGAATTTACTGACCTGAACCGTATCAAACCACAAATGATAGAAGAAGCGACCAAAAATGCCCGTGCTGCCGCCGAGAAGTTTGCCTCTGATTCAGATAGCAAATTGGGAAAAATCAAGCATGCCTATCAAGGACAGTTCAGCATCAACGACCGCGACAACAACACACCATACATCAAAAATGTACGTGTAGTAACCACCATTGACTACTATCTAGAAGATTAAAAAAGTTCAAGCGATAGCTGGCTAAGTACGAAATTACACGATATACCATACTTTTCAATGAAAATATGCATCTGCCGGTTAATACTATGAGATCCGGCAAAGCCTGCATCTTCTCTGCATGTTTGACACAACAAATAATGACGAGCTTCATTTTTAGTACAATACGGCATTCCTACTTATTTCATAAAGCAGGATAACATCCTGGTAAATAATAAATTACGATGAAAGGGACTTTTCTCCGGTACTTATTCCTCTTTTTTTAGCATCTCCGACATATTTTTTATTTTCACTCTTTCATTTCTCGACATAACAAATTGATATTCAATCTTTTTTTATGAATGAACGTTATTGAAAATAAAAATCAATACTCATTAAAAAAATGAACAAAACAAAAAGAAACAATTCTCATCTTCGAACAAGCCTCTTATACAAGAAAAGATACATTCACCACATGCCCCTCTGCTCCACCGTCCATTCAGCATTATTAATTAATAATCAAGCAATTACATATAAAACCGATTACAAAAAAACAGATGATTTCACATCGATTGAAGCCAACCGTTCATACCGTTTTGTTGGGCAGCGATTTTTTCTCTGTTGGGCAGCAAAAAGTCTTCCGTTGGGCAGCAAAAAGTCCTCTGTTGGGCAGCAAAAAGTCCTCTGTTGGGCAGCAGATTTACCTCCGTTGGGCAGCAGATTTTCGGGAGCCGGCCTCTCCATATACATTCCTGCTTTTTTACTTCCACTCATGCCCTCTCTTCGTTCAGTTCTACGTAGAGTCAAAGCGTCTTCTTTCATACTAAACAATTGATTCACATCGAGTTAAGAATGAATGAAGAAATAGTTTTTTTTCATTTGAAGAAGTTTTCCGCCAACGGTATATCAAGCCTTCGAACGAACATTGCTATTTCATTGCCACCCCATCGATTTTGCGAGATAAACGACCATTTCAAGAATTAAAATCAGAAAAGTTTGATAGTCTAACACATTTTTAGTTACTTTGCACATTATTTTATAATAATATATCATTAATAAAAATATAAACGTTATGAAGATTTCTCATATCGAACATTTGGGAATTGCCGTTAAAAGCATAGAAGAGGCTCTTCCTTATTACGAGAATGTGTTGGGACTGAAGTGCTACAACATCGAAACCGTAGAAGATCAAAAAGTACGCACAGCTTTTCTAAAGGTTGGCGACACCAAGATTGAATTATTGGAACCGACCAGCCCTGAGAGTACCATTGCCAAGTTTATCGAGAACAAAGGAGTCGGTGTACACCACGTTGCATTCGCTATTGAAGACGGTGTAGCCAACGCTTTGGCTGAAGCTGAAGAAAAAGGCATTCGATTGATTGACAAAGCTCCTCGTGGAGGAGCCGAAGGATTGAGCATCGCTTTCCTTCACCCAAAATCCACTCAAGGTGTGCTGACAGAACTTTGTGAACAATAAGAAAAACGACAAAAATATGAGTAAACAATTAGAAAGAATCAAGGAGTTGGTTGAATTGCGTGCC
>JAFUNW010000360.1 GCA_017472905.1 Bacteroidaceae bacterium | reverse complement strand
TAGGGACAATCTGCAATCAATGATTTCTTTGTCTTTAACGGACGTTGATAAAATAGGATATCATCTACAAACAAATAACTAAAATCCCTACCTGCTATATTCTGCCTATATGCTTCATTACTTGAATATAGTTCTTCGATGCAAGCATTATACAACTCCTTGTCTTGAAGCTCAGGGTGAAATTCTCGCTGCTTATTTAATATTTGAAACAATTCTTCCTTATAGAACTTTCTTTCAATAGTACGCACTAATTTTCCACGTACTTTTTGATTCGGATTTTTAAGAATAGAATCGTAGATATATGCACCGACTGTTTTTCCTGAATGTTCTATATCTGATTGAGTCCGTTCTTTAATCAGGGTCCAATCATCTTCCTTCGGTGAACGGAATGAACGTTTTATATTCCCTTCTTTATCCGTCTTAGGAGTGCTATCATCGTTTACATCTGTTGTAACAATGAATTCTTTTATTTTTCCAACCCAATCAAGAGGCATACTGCTTGTTCTACGATATATCCACCCATTTTCCAAATGAACATTATACCAAGTATCTTTTCCTCTTTTTTCACCTGAATCTTCTACTGCAACAACCTTTAATGCTACATATTCTGTTTTTTTATTAGTAGCACTTTCCTCTTCTTCACCACGTAATTGATAATATCCACGTTTCTGATTGAAATTCAACAATACCCAGGCCAGTTCTTCTTTTGCTATCTTTTGAGTTAAAGCCTTTTTACGAAGATAATATATCGTCCAATCATACGGAACTTTTTTACCTACAAATTCTGGATGCGTTAATCTGAAGTCTTCCAACATTTCATTGAATGAATCGATAAATAAGAATTCATATTTACCCAAATAATTCTTTCGCCATGCCAATTTGGGCTCTTCACCCTCCTTTATTTGACCGTAGCGATTTAATGCCTTTAAATAATGTATAGGCAGAAATCCCATAATATCCAATACTCGATGTAAGCGTTCTCTACGTAGCAAACATCTTTGAAGTAAATGGCGAACACCACGTAATCTAGTACGTTCTGCTGTTTGAGAAATGGAATTACCTTTATCAAAGTCCCCTAACATAGTTGCATCCATAGGAATTATTCTGCTTCCTGCTGCATCTATTTTTACTAATTGAAAATTTCCTTCGTTATCAACTTCGGCAACAACTACCGCCCAACCGATACTGTTTGTTCCTAAATCTAGGCCTAAGATTCGTTTCATGGTTATATATTTTTAAATTATTGCCACAAAAATATGTATTATTTTTTATAAAACCTTGCTTTGTTTCAAGAAACTTTATATATTTGCAGCATCTAATTGAAGCAAATCACAATAAGGATTATTCCGTTGTGAAAACATTAGGTTCCCTCGTCCTTTAACGGGGGATTTTTTTAGGTTTCTTCATTGCTTCACGAAGAAACTTTCAGTTTCAAAGATACATCCAAAAAAACAAAGAAAAAGATAATAAAAAAGTATCCTAAGATATTTGGCAAAGTATCTTAAGATACTTGACCATTTATCTTAAGATACTTTGTGTTTTAACTTAGGATACTTTTTTCACTGCAAAAACACAGAAGAAAAAACATATAAATTCCCTTCCTCCTTAACAAATACACATTCCCATTCTCCAACTATTCCATTTCAATGCGAAAGCGCATGGTCTGAGAATCAAAAAAACAACCTTTCCCGTCAAAGAAATGACTTAAATCTCCATTGTCTGCTAAATTTTTCGGAGTGCCAATTACCAGTGATTCTCCAATTGAAGCTTTGTTTTCTCTAACTCGCTTCATTAACCAAAGTTTATCGGCTATTTGCAATGCTAATTCCAAATCGTGGGTTGAAAGAAAGATGGTTTTATTCATTTGACGGGCCAAATGCCGGAGCAACAACATCATTTCTACTTTACTAGGAAAATCAAGAAAGGCTGTCGGTTCATCCAAAAAGATTATCGGAGTTTCTTGGGCCAAGGCTTTCGCTATCATGGCTTTTTGTCGTTCTCCATCGCTAAGCGTATTTACCATACGTTCCGCCATTGAAGCCATGCCGACCAAATTCAATGATTTTTCTACGATAGAATGATCCTCGGCTGATAGGGAACCCCAGAAATTGGTGTATGGACTCCTACCTAAACCGACCAATTCGCGTACACTCATGTCTCGTAAATCAGATCTGTCGGTCAATACGACTCCGATGAGACGCGCTCGTTCGTTATCGGTCAGTTTATTCAAACTTTTTCCGAATACCTGAATTTCTCCGTCAAGTGGAGAGAGAAATGCGGATAAAGTACGTAGAAGAGTAGATTTGCCTGCTCCATTACTGCCTAATAAACAAGTCAACTCTCCTCCCCAAAGTGATGCTTGAATATTTCGAGCTATATATTTGGGATTTTTTCTTTTTTCAGTATATCCTATGGAGAGATTTTTCAAAGTGATGGTCTCTTTATTCATGGTAGAAAGCTTGTGAGGAATAAATATAAATTAAATAGGGAAGAGGAAGTGAATATTTTAAAAAGAGCAAGCATCTCATTTTTTTCGAGAAATGCTTGCTCTTGTTTTATCGGTAATTCTACTTATAGCTTAGAGAATACTTTTCACAACTTCCATCATGCCCTTTTCTTGGATGGCATCCAGATATCCTTTAACTGCATCGGCCAACCCGGGAATGTTGTTGAGATTTTCTCCCCAGATACTTTCCGCTGCGAGTACACCTTCTGTAACTTTTTTAGTGCAACCGGTAGCCCACAGTTCTGTAAGCAATTGCATGATTTCGGGTGCATCGTTCGGAACGATTTCAGCTCCATCGGCACGAACTCCACCTTTATAATATGTAATGATTGCAGCCAATCCGAGAACCAAGCCTTTGGGTAATTCACCCTTGCGCTCCAAGTATGTTTTCAAACCGGGAAGGTCGCGAGTCTGGTATTTCGGGAAAGAGTTCAGCATGATGCTTGTTACTTGGTGATCTACGAACGGATTGTTGAAACGCTCAAGTACATCTTCTGCAAACTTCTTCAACTCGTCTTTCGGAAGATTCAATGTTTCCATCAACTCTTCAAACATTACCTTATGAATATATTTACCGATAACCTCATGTTGGCAAGCTTCGCGCACGATATTCAATCCGGCCAGATAAGCAACAGGAGAAAGTACGGTATGCGGACCATTGAGCAAGGTTACTTTTCTTTCGTGATAAGGAGCTTCAGAAGGAACAAACAAAACATTCAATCCGGCTTTGTCTGCAGGGAATTCCTTGGCAACTTCTTGCGGAGCTTCGATAACCCAAAGGTGGAAAATCTCAGCTTGAACCACCATGTTGTCTTCGTATTGCAGTTTTTCTTGGATGGCAGCAATATCTTTGCGAGGGAATCCCGGTACGATACGGTCTACGAGGGTAGCGTATACACCGCAAGACTCTTCGAACCATTTGCTGAATTCTTCGCCAAGGTTCCACAACTCAATGTATTTGCGAATGCAGTCTTTCAAATGGTGTCCGTTCAAGAATATAAGTTCACAGGGGAAAATAATCAATCCCTTGGTTGGGTCGCCATTGAAAGTCTTGAAACGATGATAAAGCAATTGAGTCAATTTTCCGGGATAAGAAGAAGCGGGAGCATCTTCCAATTTGCATGTCGGATCAAAAGCAATACCGGCTTCTGTGGTATTACTGATAACGAAACGCATTTCCGGTTGCTCTGCCAGTTTCATATACTCATCATTTTGAGTATATGGATTCAAGGCCCGGCTGATCACATCAATGCGAGTCAGGCTGTTAACCACTTCACCTTTATCCAATCCTTGCAGATTCACATGATACAGACAATCTTGTCCGTTCAACATGTCAATCATACCTTTTTCAATTGGCTGTACTACTACTACGCTACTGTTGAAGTCTGTTTTCTCGTTCATGTTATAAACGATCCAATCAACAAATGCACGTAAAAAATTTCCTTCTCCGAACTGAATGATTCTTTCGGGACGCTCTGTCTTGGGAGCTGTTTGTTTGTTTAAAGGTCTCATATTACTTTAATATATAGTATTTATTATTCGTTCTACCCATGTAGATGGATAAATAATCTAAATTACGGCCACAAATTTACGAACTTATTTTGTATCTTCAAATAAAAAGCGTATTTTCGTGCACGATAACGGTTAAAAAATGGAAATAACCAAATAATAGTAACATTTAAATAAATTTATATGAAGAAATTCATGGATGAAAACTTTCTGCTGCAAACTGAAACCGCACAGAAGTTGTATCACGAGCATGCGGCAAAAATGCCGATAATCGATTATCATTGCCATCTGATACCCAAGATGGTAGCTGATGACTACAAGTTCCGTTCCATCACTGAAATTTGGTTGGGAGGTGACCATTACAAATGGCGTGCCATGCGTTCCAACGGAGTAGACGAACGTTTCTGTACAGGTAAAGACACGACCGATTGGGAGAAGTTTGAGAAATGGGCTGAAACCGTACCATATACATTCCGTAATCCGCTTTATCATTGGACACATTTGGAATTAAAGACGGCTTTCGGTATTGACAAGATTCTGAATCCTAAAACGGCTCGTGAGATTTACGAAGAGTGTAACGAGAAGTTGCAACAGCCCGACATGACAGCTCGTGGTTTGATGCGCCGTTACAATGTTGAGACTGTTTGTACTACGGACGACCCGGTAGATTCTTTGGAATATCACAAGCAAGTTAAAGAAAGCGGCTTTGAAGTGAAAATGCTACCCACTTGGCGTCCGGACAAAGCGATGGCTGTTGAAGTTCCGGCCAACTTCCGTGCTTACGTAGAGAAGTTGTCAGAAGTGAGCGGCGTAACCATCAGTTGTTTCAACGATTTGATTGATGCTTTGCAGAAGCGTCATGATTTCTTCGAGTCTATGGGATGTAAGCTCAGCGATCACGGTATCGAAGAGTTCTATGCAGAAGATTATACCGAAGCCGAAATCAACGCTATATTTAATAAGGTATATGGAGGCACAGAGTTAACACAAGAGGAGATCCTCAAATTCAAGAGTTGCATGATGATAAAAGGTGGTGAGATGGACCACGCTTCAGGTTGGACTCAACAGTTCCATTACGGAGCTATCCGCGATAACAACTCTAAGATGTTCAAATTGCTCGGTCCCGATACCGGTTTCGATTCTATCGGTGAGTTCACTACCGCCAAGAAGATGGCCAAGTTCTTTGACAAGTTAAACAGCGAAGACAAATTGACCAAAACCATTATCTACAACCTTAATCCTTGCGCCAACGAAGTTATCGCTACCATGCTAGGAAACTTCCAAGACGGTTCTTGCCCCGGTAAGATTCAATTCGGTTCCGGTTGGTGGTTCCTCGACCAAAAGGATGGTATGGAGAAACAGATGAATGCACTTTCTTTACTCGGATTGTTGAGCCGATTCGTAGGTATGTTGACCGATTCACGTTCGTTCCTCTCTTATCCGCGTCATGAATATTTCCGCCGTACACTCTGTAACTTGTTAGGCAAAGACGTAGAGAACGGAGAAATTCCTGCATGCGAAATGGAGCGTTTGAACCAAATGGTTGAAGACATCTGCTACAACAATGCCAAGAATTATTTCCAGTTCTGATTCTTACCCAAGATAGAACTACGGATACAGAATGAGAACCATTACCTCCTTGTCACTAATAAACAGCACGAGAAGTAGCATGTTTATGACGACAAGGGGGTATTTTGTTATCTGAAATTACGAATTTAAACAAGTAAAACACAATGAGAAGACATTACTTACTATATTGGATACTCTCAATCATTGCTCTGTCTGCACAAGCCCAACCTGTAGCAGATACCATCCGGTGGTGGAATCTCTCCAAATTCAGTGAAGCGACCATTGCCGACCTCTCTGCCGATACAGATTTATGGAAAGAGGGGTGGAAAAACGGAAGCCTGATACGCTACATGACCAATGTCGAGACCAACGGTCTGCCTTTGGAAGCCAATGGAACCATCATCAAGGAACTGGATGGGCTGTTGGTGGGAGCCGGTATCGAAGCCGGAAGCCTCTTGTTGCGTCATAACATGGGAGAATCGCAAAACGGAATGCAGATGGAGCGTGTAGCTCCCGTTACTGTAGTTGGCACCAAAGCCGGACAAACGGTTCTGGTTACCATCAAATCTTCTTCCAAGAACGCAAACGGCATTGCTTCCGTATCCAATCTGGAGGGTGAGTGTGGTTTCGACACTTATACTTCCACTACGTTCAAAACTTATACGTTTAAAGTCGTGGCAGACGGAGACGCTTCGTTCACGAACAGCGGAGGAGTGGTTATTCAAAGCGTAGGCTTGCTTCATATCAGCGAAGATACACGTCCGCAAGCCAAAACTCCAGTCATTTCGGTCGATGGAGCAACGGTTTCCTTGAGTTGCGAGACACCCGATGTGAAGCTATATTACTCGATTGTCAATCATGGAAAAGTAATGGACTATCCCAACGAATATACCGGACCGTTTACTCTGGACCGTACCTGTCGGGTACGTGTCGTTGCTACGCGGGAAGACATGCGCGACTCTGAAGTAGCAGAACTTACCGTAGAGGTTCCGTTAGTCATGCCTTTTGCAGGAAGAGCGTTCGAACTTGACCCGGAGAATTTGGGACGCGGAGCCATCGCCACCTATACCGGAAGTGGTATGCTTGTCAATTGGCGTTGGCTTATCAACGATGTGCCCAACCTTTCGTTCAACGTCCTTCGGGATGGAACCAAGGTGAACTCTACTCCCATCAGCGGAAAGACGAACTTGCTCGACAGCAAGGGAAATGCGTCATCGGTCTATACGGTGGAAGTTTTGCAAAACGGCGAAATCATCGAGACAGTTTCTGTGACGAATCTGGCCAAAGGATATTTGGACATTGCTCTGAACCGTCCGGCTTCGGGTAGCAACGCCGGTGGAGAGTACGAATACATTCCGGGCGACTGCATGGTTGCGGACGTTGACGCCGATGGAGAATACGAAGTGGTCATGAAATGGGACCCCAGCAATCAACAGGACAACTCCATTTCAGGATATACGGGCAATGTGTTGATTGACTGCTATCGCTTGACGGGTGAACAGCTTTGGCGAATCGACTTGGGATGTAACATCCGGGCCGGAGCGCATTATACGCAACTGATGGTTTACGATTTGGATGGAGACGGAAAGGCTGAAGTGGCTTGCAAGACTGCTCCCGGAACCATCGATGGAAAGGGTAAGCAAGTGTTGTTGGGAAATGACGACCCGAAAGCCGACTATCGCGGAGACTCCGGAAGTAAAACAGGCGTCATCATCGATGGTCCCGAATACCTCACCGTATTCAGCGGACTGACAGGCGAAGAGTTGGCCACCGTTCCTTACCGCCCGGGCAGAGACACCATCGATAATTGGGGCGACACTTATGGCAACCGTTCCGAGCGTTACCTCGCCTGCGTAGCCTATTTGGATGGCAAACATCCCTCATTGGTGATGTGTCGCGGATACTACACTGCCGCCTTCCTTTGGGCTGTCGATTTCGATGGAACAAACCTTACCACCCGTTGGTTGCACAGTTCCACCGCTCCCGAGTTGGGAGCATACGGCGAGGGAGCGCATAGCATCTCCGTTGCCGATGTCGATGGAGACATGCGCGATGAAATTATCTACGGAGCCTGCGCCATCGATGACGATGGAAGCTTCATCTACCGTACCGGATGGGGACATGGAGACGCACTCCACGTTGGCGACCACCATCCCGATCGTCCCGGACTGGAGGTGATGATGGTTCACGAAGAGACTACGGCCCAATATGGCGTGGAAATGCACGATGCCCTGACCGGCGAACTCATCAGCGGGTATTACACCGGGTCGGATGTCGGTCGCGGACTCTGTGCCGATGTAGACGCAGCGGCTCGCGGAGCCGAATATTGGAGCACAGCCGATAACGGAGTCTATGCCGTAAACGGAGAAAAGATTTCCACCAAACGGCCGAGCGTCAACTTCCGCACCTATTGGGACGGAGATGTACAGGAAGAAATTTTGGAAGAGAGCGAAATGAAGAAGATGAAGAGTCGCACCAGCCTTTCTACTCTGGTAAACTTCGCAAGCAAATACGGAGTAGGGGACAACCTTATTAAAAACACCCCCTGTCTCCAGGCCGACATTTTCGGAGACTGGCGCGAAGAGGTTATCTACTACGATGAAGCAACCAAAAGCCACTTGATGATTTTCTCCACTCCTTACAGCAGCAACGTAGGTGTGCCGACCTTGATGCACGACCATCAATATCGCATGGCTACCGTATGGCAGACTGCTGCTTACAACC
>JAFUNW010000359.1 GCA_017472905.1 Bacteroidaceae bacterium | reverse complement strand
CGCATTGTTTACAACTGAAATAATTGTCCAATACTCCTACACTAAGCAATTCCAAACGGTCATTTTTGAAAGATTTCTGTTTGATAATCTTATATAGAAATTCAAAGTCGTGTTTGTTCATAACGATACTTCGATTAATTGGTCGGTCATAATGCGGACGACGTTGTTGTGCTTCTACATTTATTCCATTCCCTATCCATGCAAACAGAACCAGGATGATGATAGTCTTTGAAATTCGTTTCATAGTCTTTGAAGTTTTATTGAGTACAAAGATAGAGGTTGTATCTGTTGTATTATTGGGATTTTCCCTATTTGTTGGTAGGGGAATTCCTATTTTATAATAGGGCTTTAAAGTAATAGATATGTATTCTGTCTGTTTAAAAGAGTTCGGTTTAAACGTTTTTAATATTTATTCCTTGTAATTGCGATGTGTTATTCCTATATTTGCCGTTAAAATTTAACGGAATCATTTATGATACTTAGGTTTGTTGTAGAAAACTTTACGTCTTTCAAGGATGCGGTAGAATTCAATACGTTTCCTTCGAGTAAGAGCCATAGTCATGAGAATCATAAAGTGAATCATGGTTATGTTACGGCTTTACGAATGAGTGCTATTTATGGAGCTAACGGAGCAGGGAAAAGTAATTTGCTTATTGCTTTAGGTTTGTTGCGAACTATGATTCTTAATGAAGGTATAGGCGATGTTACAATTCATGGCGATTTACCTTTTAAATTTGATAAAGAATGTATTGATAAACCTTCAGGATTGGCTATTGAGTTTTATCATAACCAGCATATCTTTTATTATCATATTGAATTCAGCCGTGAACGATTGTTCTTGGAAGAATTGTATTTAAGTGGAAAAACGAAAGATATAAAACTTTTTGTACGTAAAGATTCTTTTATAGATGTAAATGGTGACTACTTTGAAAAAGGTTTTAATCCACAGTTTGTAGATGGATTAGATAGACTCGTTCGTTCGGATATGATGTTATTGCCTTTTATGGGTAAATATTATCCGTCTGAAATGCCGTTGGTAACAGATGCTTTTTCTTGGTTTGTTGACAAACTTGAAGTGATTCAACCAGAGGCGTTTGCCCAAACAATACCTCAATTGTTTGATTCTAATTCTCGGTTTTCAGAATTGGTTAATTCGTTGATGCCTGAGTTGAAGACAGGAATTTCACGTTTGGCAGTTCGCAAAGAAGAGTTGACCGAAGAAAATGCAAAAGGGAATGATGCATTGTTACGTTTGATAAAGCAAGCCAAATTTTATCCGGGTGAACCTCAAGTTATGAAGGTATCAGAAGATGTTTCTAATATCGTGTTTGAAAAAGGGAAAGTATATATGAAAACTTTGGTAGCCATTCATCAAACGGTTGATGGTGAAGAAGTTGATATGTCTTTTGTTAATGAATCTGATGGAACTCGCCGATTGATTAATTACATGCCATTATTTTATGCCGTAACCAATGAAGACAAAGTTTATGTGGTAGATGAAATAGAACGTAGTATTCATCCGATTCTGATTAAAAGTCTCATGGAAAGATTGTCTCATAGCGAAAAGGCATCAGGACAATTGATTTTTTCTACGCATGAATCAGGCCTTCTTGACCAAGATATTTTCCGACCGGATGAAATTTGGTTTGCTCAAAAAGATGCAGAACAAGCTACGCAACTTTATCCGTTGAGCGATTTCAATATTCATAAGACGGCCAATATAGAGAATGGTTATCTGAATGGCCGTTATGGGGGTATTCCTTTCTTGTCTAATCTGAAAGATTTGCATTGGTAATATGATTGTCAGAAGAAAAGAATATGCTAAACGTGAGCCTTCGCGGGATGCCCATAAGATTTACATTGTATGCGAAGGAAAAGGAACGGAACCGGATTATTTTTCGTTCTTTGAAGGGTTGTCCTCTAATTTGCAACTCATCACTATTCCACCCGATGAGGGAACAGATCCGTTGAAGCTGATGGAACGTGCAAGAGAGGTTCTTCTTGGTGAAAGGAGAAAATATACCATCGATTATATGCAAGGTGATACCATATGGTTTGTCATTGATACAGATACTTGGGAAAAAGAAGGTAAGATTGCTCCATTACGTGAATTTTGTTCGTCTCAAAATGTAGAATTTCCTAAACTCTACAATGAGGCGAAGGCATATAACGCATGGAATGTTGCTCAAAGCAATCCATGTTTTGAGATTTGGTTGTATTATCATTTTTATGAGAACAAACCGATAGAGGAAGATGTACAAAAAATTGTATCTTTCAAGGAATATGTGGCATCTACTATCTCTGGTGGTTTTGATTTTCAGCGAGATCCTGTTCGTTTAGAAGATGCTGTTTCTAATACGAGGAATAATTTTGTGCATGATACAGCTGGCCGACCGGATTTGTATTCTTCGGAAGTTTATATCTTGGGAGAAGAGATTCATAAGTTTGTG
>JAFUNW010000040.1 GCA_017472905.1 Bacteroidaceae bacterium | reverse complement strand
CTGAGCAGCGAAACCATCAACTTGGTTCGTAAACTGATACATCCACAGATACCGTTGGACAAATGGAAAAAGAACAAACCGGAAGATCCGCAGCTTCCCATCGCAGACGAACAGGAGAACATTCAAAAGGAAGAAAAAGAATCGGAAGAAGAAATTGCGTCTGACGAACAACCGACCGTGATAGACTTAGACATCCTAACCACTACGGAGGAACAAAAGATTATCCTGAAACAAGAAGATGAGAAGGAGACTTCTAAAGAAAAGAAAGAAGAAGATTTCGTTCCGCCTGTCATTGACATGACTCCACCCGCAAAGAAAAAAGAGGAGAAAGAGAAGACAGAAGAGATTGAGATGGAGGTAAACACACCGACAGACGAACTATACGAAGGTCCGGAATTGGAGCCTTATAATCCGCACCTGGATTTGGAAAATTACCATTACCCGACCATCGATTTAATGAAAAAGATTGAAGACAGTTCTCCGGAAGTAGACAATCAGGAATTGGCGGCCAACAAGAACCGAATCATAGAGGTGTTACGCAACTTCGGTGTAGAGATAGCTTCTATCAAAGCCACCGTAGGACCGACCATTACCCTCTACGAGATAACCCCGGCTCCGGGAGTTCGTATTGCCAAAATACGTAATTTGGAGAACGACATCGCACTCAGCCTTGCTGCATTGGGTATCCGCATCATTGCCCCCATCCCCGGAAAAGGAACCATCGGTATCGAAGTGCCCAATGCACGCCCCAAAATCGTACCCATGTATTCTGTCTTGAATTCCAAGAAATTTCAAGAAAGCAAGATGGAACTCCCCATTGCCATCGGTAAGACCATCTCGAACGAAGTGTTCATGTTCGACCTGGCCAAAGCTCCCCACCTCTTGGTAGCCGGAGCTACCGGACAAGGAAAATCTGTCGGACTGAACGCCATGCTCACCTCTTTGCTTTACCGCAAACATCCGTCTGAGCTGAAGTTCGTTATTGTAGACCCCAAAATGGTAGAGTTTGCCATTTATGCACCGATAGAAAAC
Organism: Bacteroidaceae bacterium; assembly: GCA_017472905.1. GTDB lineage: Bacteria > Bacteroidota > Bacteroidia > Bacteroidales > Bacteroidaceae > Phocaeicola_A. The sequence goes on along the minus strand of JAFUNW010000040.1, from coordinate 1,035 downwards.
CACTTCCTGGCCAAGCTTCCGGAAAACGAAGAAGCCATTATCACAGAAGTAGATAAAGTGGTGCAAACCCTGCAATCGCTCTGTATAGAGATGGACGACCGATACAAACTGTTGATGCAGGCCAATTGCCGAAACATCATCGAATACAACAACAAATTCATTCAGCGCAAACTGAATCCGGAAAAGGGACACCACTTCATGCCGTATATCGTGGTCATCATAGACGAATATGGTGACTTGATTATGACCGCAGGAAAAGATATTGAGTTGCCCATTTGCCGTATCGCTCAGAAAGCACGTGCCGTAGGTATTCACATGATTATTGCAACACAACGACCTACAGCCAACATCATTACGGGAACCATCAAAGCCAACTTCCCGGCACGTATTGCATTCAAAGTAGCAGACGGAATGAACTCACGCACCATCATCGACACCACCGGAGCAGACCAATTAATCGGTAAAGGAGACATGCTCTATCTGGCAGGAAACGATCCGGTACGTGTACAATGTGCATTCATAGACACCCCGGAAGTAGAAAGTGTGGTGCAACACATTGCCATCCAACAAAGCTATCCGAACGCATTCCCACTTCCGGAAGTACCTTGTGAAGGTGGAGAAGGAGGCGGTGCGGCTGATGTAGACATGAATAAATTGGACCCCTTGTTTGAACAGGCTGCCCAACTGATTATCTCCAGCCAACAGGGTTCTACCTCGCTCATTCAACGCAAACTATCTATCGGATATGCCCGAGCCGGACGTATCATGGACCAATTGGAATATGCCGGAATCGTAGGACCTGCACAAGGAAGCAAACCACGCGACCTGCTCTGTCAAACAGAATTGGAATTGGAACGAATTTTAAACAGCTTACCCTAAAAAGATGAATATGAAACAGGTTTTCAAATACGTTCTGTTATTCGCCACCATCTGGATGATGGGACATCTTTCCGGCATGGCGCAGCAAGATGCTGAAGCAAAACGGATACTCGACCGTATGAGTCGAACCATCAAACAGGCAAAAGGTATGGAGAT
>JAFUNW010000358.1 GCA_017472905.1 Bacteroidaceae bacterium | reverse complement strand
TGATGGATATAGAAGATGCTCATAAACTGAGACTTCTGACAACAGAGGAGACCAAAAAGCTCTTCTTCCTTTTTCTGGACGAAAAGAAACAGGCTCGTGCTCAAGAAGTGTTTGAGATTGTTACGGACATCAATGAGCAAATAGCCTATTTGCGTTCTACCATTGTCGGCTTGTTGATCGGAGAGTGTACGCGCGCTTTTATGGAGCACGAAGAGGAAATTTTGGCCGGTACATTTACCGGTACGCTTATCAAGAGTATGTCTCTTCCTGTACGTGAGGCTTATGAAATGTGTGCTCGAACTGCATTGAGTCGGATATACCGTTCTAAAGAAGTATTGGATGTAGAGTTGGCAGGCTATAAGGTTATCAGTACCTTATTGAATTTGATGATGGAGGCGGTGACCTCACCGGAGAAGACTTATTCGAAATTGTTGATTGATCGGGTATCGGAACAATACGACATGAATTCACCGACACTCTACGGAAAAATACAAGCTGTACTTGACTATGTATCCGGAATGACCGATGTTTTTGCGCTTGACCTTTATCGCAAAATCAATGGCGGTGACTTGCCGGCGGTATAGTTTTAAAAAGGAGTTATAGGAGGTAAAGGAATTAACGTTCGCTTCGCTCACTAGGAGTTAAAGTCAAATGTATAACTTTCATACGTAGCGAAGAGTTTTGTTCGCTTCATTCACTAAGAAAAGTATTCTTGAATAAAGCTAAAAGTATAACGGTCGCTAATTCCTTTATCTCTTCCTCTCTATTTACTTTCCAACTTATACAGTTTATCGCTGGGACGGACTTTACCGCTTACTTTGATGGAGACATATTGTCCTTTGTGCGCTGTTTTTACCGGCTTGAGGTCGTAGCGTATTTCTTCCAACGTAAGGAACATGACTCCGGTAGTCGGTCCGGTTACCAGCAGTTTGTCTCCTACTGAAATCTCGGCGGCTTCAATCAAGAACTCGGCCACGCCGATGTTGCTGAAATATTTGATTCCTTTGCCAACATATACCTTGCGTTCGGTTGCTTCCGAACCGTAAGCTTTGCTCCATTCGCCCAATCGTTGTCCCAAATAATATCCGTCCCAGAATCCTCGGTTAAAGACTGTTTTTAACCGCTCGTCCCATTGGTCTTTCTTTTCTTCGGTAAAAGTGCCGTCCAGATAACTTCGAATGGCTTCTTTGTAGCAATTCACTACGGTATAGACATATTCGGGGCCTCGTGCACGTCCTTCAATTTTGAAAACCCGGACTCCGGCTTCAATCATGCGATCCATGAATCGGATGGTCTTCAAATCTTTAGGTGACATGATGTACTTGTTGTCCACTTCCAATTCTATGTCGCTCTCTTTGTCATGAACAATGTATGAGCGGCGACAAACCTGCATACAGGCACCCCGATTGGCCGAATGGTTCAGGTTGTCAAGACTGAGGTAGCACTTTCCGCTGACAGCCATGCACAAGGCACCGTGACAAAACATCTCGATGCGTACCTGTTCTCCTCTAGGGCCGCAGATATTTTCTTTTTGAATAGTCCGGTATATCGCTTCTACCTGCTCTAGGTTCAGCTCGCGGGCCAATACGACTACATCCGCAAAACGAGCATAGAATTTCAACGCTTCCGCATTGCTGATGTTGAGTTGCGTAGAGAGGTGAACTTCCTGGCCGATTCGGTTGCAATAGTCCATAACCGCAACGTCTGCTGCTATAACAGCAGAGATGCCGGCTTCGTGTGCCGCATCTGCAATTTGATGCATCAGCGCAATGTCTTCGTCATAAATGATGGTATTGACGGTCAGATAGCTTTTAACTTTGTTCTCTTCACAGATGGAGGCTATCTCACGCAGGTCGTTTATTGTAAATGTGCTGGCCGAACGAGCACGCATATTCAGGTTTTCTATGCCGAAATAGATGGAGTCAGCTCCGGCTTGTATGGCAGCAAACAACGATTCGCGCGAACCGACAGGAGCCATGATTTCGAAATCTCTCAGTGTTGACATTCGTTCAATTCTTTTGTTTAACTTTCGCTAATATCCTTTGTGCCGACAAAGGTACTATTAAAAAGCGAGAATGGAACAAACAAACTCTGTAAAAAGAAACTTCGTCCGGTTTTTATGTATGAGAAAGTACTGTGTGCTTCTATCCGGAATGGAGGACTAGAGATAAGAGGAGGGAAGAATAGGAAGAAGGCATCTGCGATATACGACAAGACGCCTTCTTGAAAACAAATGGTAGGAGGTTGGTAAACAAGATATTTGAACCGACCTACCTACTTTTTGATAATTTCTATTCCTGTCCCCCTCCCAAAGCACGATAGATTTCAATGACTGCCGAGATTTTCTCGTAGGTGTCTTGAGCTTGGGCTGTTTCAGCCTGCAAAAGTGCTTGTTGAGCCGTAAGTACTTCAAGGTAGGTTGTGGAGGTATATTGCATGAGCTTTTCTGTTTGGATTACGGCTTTGGAGAGCGAAGCCACTTGTTTGGCTCGCCATTGTTCCTTTTCCGAAGCCGTTTGGTAGCGGGTTAATGCGTTGTTTACCTCAGCACCGGCTTTCAGTACTGTTTGTTGGAATGCCAAAGCTGCAATCTTCTGTTCGGCACGGGCAATTTCAACCTTTCCCCTCATGGCCGTAGCGTTGAATATCGGTTGGAAGAGCGAGGCTGCCGCATTGAGGAGTAATCCTCCCGGCTCAACAACGGTTCCGCCCAAACTATTGGTCCATCCGGCTATTCCGCTGAGCGACAAAGAGGGGTATAGTCCGGCACGGGCTACGTTGGTTGCGTAGTACGATGCAGCAAGGTTGTTTTCTGCTGCTCGTACATCCGGTCTGCGCGAAAGGAGGGATGCAGGAAAGCCTGTTGAAAGTCTTTCGGGGAAAGAGATATCGGAGAGTTTACCTCGGGGTATGGAGTGTGGAACTTCACAAAGGGTAATACTCAATGAGTTTTCCAGCTCCTTGATGGCTTTGTGAATGTCGTGTATGGCTGCTTCCACTTGATACCAAGCTCCTTCGAGTTGCGAAACAGCCACCTCGTTGCCCATTCCGGCCGTTGTCATGGCTCGCATGACTCGCACGCTTTCCTTGAATTTCCCGGACGTAGCCTCTGCAATGCGTAATTGGTCGTCCAGCATCAACAGTGTGTAGTATTGGGTTGCAACTCCGGCTATCAGTCCGGTTCGTACAGCTTGTTGGTAATCTTTAGCCATTTGTGCCGATGCTTTGGCTTGTCGTTTGGCATTGGTTTTCTTTCCGAAGAGTTCCAATTCCCAGCTGGCTGCTACGGCCACGTTGTAGGTCCAGTTTGTGCCGGTCTTTATTTGGTCGTAATTGTCGAAACTGCTGACAGCACCATCGGGTACGAAGTTTAGCGAAGGTAAGTAGTCGAGGCGGGCAATGCGAAGTCCCACCAAGGCTTGTTCTACTCTTAGTTGCGCCGTACGCAAGTCTGTGTTTCGTGACAAAGCACTGTCAATCAGCACTTGTAGGTAAGGGTCGGTCAGTAATTCTTTCCAACTCAGGTCGGCCAACGATTCAGCTTCTCCCGGATATTCTTCTCCGAAAAGGGAGTCGGCAACTATCTCGGTCGGCCGTTCGTATTTCTTATAAATTCCGCAACTGCTTAGCAAAAGGGACAGTGCGAAGAGGATTGCTATTTTTTTCATAATTAAAATTTCACCGTGTTATCTTTTTCTCCTTTTTCTTTCTTCTGTATTCTGACCTCCTCAATCTCGGAATCTATTTGGAAGTCACCGGTTTGCTCGAATTGCATGGGACGAAATTTCTCTTCAATGGTTTGGAATACGACAAAAAGAGCCGGAACCAAAAAGAGCAGAATCAGTGTTCCCACCAACATGCCTCCTACAGCACCTGTTCCGAGGGCTGAGTTTCCGTTTGCTCCTACTCCCGAAGCGAACATCATGGGGAGCATTCCGAATATCATGGTCAACGCCGTCATTAAGATGGGACGCAGACGAACCATTGCCGCACCGATAGCAGCTTGCTTGATGGTAAGTCCGGCTTTGCGGCGGGAAGATGCATATTCGGTGATAAGAATGGCAGTTTTAGCCAACAAGCCGATAAGCATGATGACTCCCGTTTGCAAATAGATGTTGTTTTCCAATCCGAATAGTTTGGCGAAAAGGAATGAACCCATAATACCACATGGTACGGAGATAATTACCGCAATAGGGATAAGGAAACTTTCGTAGAATGCACACAGGATTAGATAAATCAAGACAATGCAAATGCCATAGATTGTCAAAGCATTGTTTCCTGTGCGTTCTTCCTCGCGCGAAAGTCCGGCAAACTCATAGCTGTAGTTGCGCGGTAAAGTTTGTGCTGCAACCTCTTGTACGGCTTTGATGGCATCTCCGGATGAGTATCCTTCGGCAGCCGAACCGTTGATTGCAATTGAATTGTAAAGGTTGAAGCGCGAGAGCGTTTGTGCACCATATACTTTGGTCAGTTCTACAAATTGGCTGAGTGGAGCCATCTGACCGTTGTCCATTCGCACGTGGGTTGCATTCAGGGTTTCCGGCGTCATGCGGAATTGGGGGTCGGCCTGAATCATTACACGATATACGTGCGAGAAGCGGTTGA
>JAFUNW010000357.1 GCA_017472905.1 Bacteroidaceae bacterium | reverse complement strand
AGAGATTTTTTTAGTCGTTGTGAATCGATAGGGACCGCAGCCGATGTAGTCGGCTCCGCTGATGTAGTGTTGCTGTATGTCGCTGAAAGTGTTGGCTGTTCCTCCGATGATGTACGAATCTCCGAGTATGTGGCGGGCTTGGTGTATAGGCATGTCGTTTTTTCCCAGGTGTACTCCATTGGCTCCCACCTCTTTCACCAGTTCAACGTGGTCGTCAAGAATAAAGGTGGCTCCGTATTGTTTACACCAGGCTGCAATGACCAGTCCGTTGGCTACGAATTCTTTTTCATCGGCCTCTTTCATGCGTAGCTGAATCCATCGACAGCCTCCTTCGAGAGCTAGACGGGCTGAGTCGATGTAGGAAATGTGTGCGGTACGGTGGGTTATGAACTGTACGCGTACCTGTTCGAGTAAACGGTTTTTCATGATGTTTATCCTCCACAGGTTGCTTGGATGATGACTACCTTGTCTCCTTCAGACAAAGTATATTCGCCCCATTTCTGACGGGGTATCATGCGATTGTTCACTGCTACGGCCACTCCACCGGATGGTAGCGACAAAGATTCGGAAAGTTGTTGGAGGTTTTGGGCTTCGGTCTCCACTTCTTGGTTGTTGATGTTTATTTTCATCCTTTGCTTATTTAATTGTTGGATACGTTTTGTAAACAAAGGAGGTGTTGGCCGAAAGTGGTACGGATATACCGATATTTTTATAGCTGTGTTTCAATTCCTACGGCAGCATTATCTGCATCAGGTTCGAGGGTATAATCTCAGCCCACAAGGGCACCCCTTTGTTTTACGGCAGCAAAGGTAACTATTTTTGTTTGATACGGCTTCTTTTGTCTGCTGTTTTTTTCTTTTGTCGGTAGCTTTTTGTTCTTTATCGAACTTCTTTGTATATTCGCGCCCGATTTAAATAAACCTATGGACGAACAGTTATGATGAATTTACCTGAAGACCCGATGATGCTTTTTAGTGTCGTGAACATGAAGTTGCGTGATTTTTATTCTTCGCTTGATGCGCTGTGCGATGACTTGGATGTGGATAAAGAGGAACTGTTAGCTAAGCTGAAAGCGGCCGGATTTGAGTATAACGAAGAGTTTAATAAATTTTGGTAATCTGTTGAATGATAGTATGATGCTTTATTTAAAAAAAAACGTCCTGTTGAAGCTGGTTCAAGTGCTTCGACAGGACGTTTTTTTATGTCTGAATTTAGATTCTTGGCTTATCCGAGATATTTCAGCAGTATTTTGCTTCCCGGGTCGTTCTTGATTTTTCTGAGAGATTTCTCTTTGATTTGGCGTACCCGTTCGCGGGTTAATCCCAAGAGGTCTCCGATTTCTTCCAGCGACTTTTCGTGACATCCTATGCCGAAGGACATGACGATGACTTTCTTTTCGCGGTCTTTTAATATGGCCGATAGGATATTGTCCAGCTCTGAGCTGAGCGACTCTTTGTCCATCGGGCTGTCGGTATGCGGAGCTTCTTCGTTGGTCAATACGTCCAACAGGCAGTTTTCCTCTCCGTCTTGAAACGGTGCATCGACCGATACTTGGCGGCTGGAGGCACGCAAAACTTCGGAAATCTTCTCTTCATCGATGTTTAGGGCATCAGCCAATTCGGATACAGAAGGTCTGCGCTCATGTTCCTGCTCGAATTTAGAGAGCACCTTGTTGATTTTGTTCATGGTGCCGACTTGGTTGAGCGGTAGGCGTATGTTACGCGATTGTTCGGCCAAAGCCTGGAGGATGGATTGGCGAATCCACCATACGGCATAGCTGATGAATTTGAATCCACGCGTTTCGTCAAACTTTTGTGCGGCTTTGATTAGGCCGATGTTGCCTTCGTTAATCAAATCTTGCAGGCTTAGCCCTTGGTTTTGATACTGCTTGGCTACAGAAACTACGAATCGTAAATTGGCTTTTGTAAGTTTCTCCAAGGCTTGTTGGTCGCCTTGTCGGATGCGTTGTGCCAACTCTACTTCTTCCTCTACGGACACTAATTCTTCTTTTCCGATTTCCAGCAGGTATTTATCGAGTGCTTCGCTGCTGCGGTTCGTGATACTTTTGGTAATTTTAAGCTGTCTCATTTATATCCACGTTGTTTGGAGGCGCGAAATTAATACTTTAAATTTAAAATTCGGGTTAAAAATATAAAAATTGCGCAATTTCTCATCTTTTTGCCCTTATTATTCATTTTTATAGAGGGAAAAGAGTGAGATTTTCTTTCACGTTAATCCTTCTCCTTCGCGCAAAATCAGTGTCGTGGCCCCTAGAGTGATGATGTCGCCATCGTTGATTCGGATTCTGTCCTTGGGGCCGAGAATTTCGTTCATCAGGAATGTTCCGGTGTTGCTTTCGTTGTCGCGTAGGGTATAGACCAGTCCGCCTTGCTTGTTTCGTTTTACGTGGATGATGCAGTGGTTTCGGTCCATGCTGGGGTCGGACGTTTCGATGGGGGTTGTGATTTCCGTTCCGATGTTTCTTCGTCCGATGGTATTCTCTCCTTCATATAGGGGGAGTACCTGTTTGTATCCGAACACGTTTTCAATGACCACGATGCTTCCGCAAGCCTGTTTGTTGGCCTGTTCGTCTATTTTTTCTTCTTTTCGGGTGTCGCGGAGTTTGGATTTTCCGATGCGGATTCCGAATTGTTTTTTGCAGTCGGGGCAAACGAAAACCAAGGATTGGCCTTCGGAATATTGAGTTTCGTCAAATGTGATGAAGTTTTCGCATTTGGGGCATCTCACTCTTTTCATATCTGCATGTTTTTTGCTCTTCTTTGTGAAATATGGTGCGGCAAGGGATTGAAGAGGTATTTGCGCACAACGTTTTTTAAAAGGCTTCGTTTTTTTTATTGACGGCGAGTCAACACCCAAGCGTCCTTGAAAGTTCCTTGTTCTTTGAACTCATTGATTTTTTGGTAGGCTTTTATTTCGGTGTCGAATGCTGCGATGGAAATGCGGAAACGTCCGGAACCGCTGATGCAGGTAGCTTGTGTGTATCCTTGTGCAGTATAGTTGCTGACGGCTTTGTCTGCATCGGCCTGTGAAGGTACGCTGGCCACGATGACGTGATAGTATTTGGTCTTCACTGGCTTGGTCGCAACTTTGTTTTCCTGCTTTTCAATCGGTTGGAGAGTTGATTGAACGTTCTCGGTCTTTTGCTCTGTCGATGTGGTGGTTACGGCCGGTTGTTCTTTGATTGCTGGAACGGATTCAACGGTTTTGGTTTCTGCCGGTTTGGTTGATTCGCTTTTTTTCAAACGACTTGTTTTGTCGGATGCAAGCGTTTTCTTGACTTCTGCAGGTTTGGAAACCGGTTTGGCTTCGGTCGTTGATGCGGGCAACAGAGTGGTTACCATCGAACGGCCGTTGAGTTGTTTCAAAAGGTCGATGGAACCCAACGAAGCGAAGTTTTCTTCTTCGATTTCGGTGTTTCCGACCGGTGTGGAGAGTGAGAAGAAAAGCAGAACGGCTGCAGCAACGGAAATGATGTTGGCTATCCATTGGTGTTTGATGCGGATTGTCCACGTCTTGTCGCCGGACGAAATTGTTCCCGACTCGGCTTTGTCGGTTTTCGTACTGATGGTTTCTTCTGTTTCGTGGATTTCTTCTTCGAAAATGTTGGTGGAAACGTTTTCCTCGACAGGCTCTTTTTCGGAAAGAACGCTGTTTTGCGGTGTCGTAATGGGGAGGACGATGCGTATCGGCTCTTTTTCGGCTTTTTTCAGTTCGCACAAAGGTAACATCGTAAGTGCTCCTAAACCGTAGAGGTCGGGGGTAATGACGCCGTCTTCTGTCGGCTCGAAACTGTACTCTCCGCTGATGGTGCGGCGCAGTGTGCCGATGCCGTGCATCTCCAAGAAGCCCTCTTTATACAGGGTTTCGGCAAATCGTTCGATGGCGATTTCCACTAAGCGGGTGGCTTCGGGATAGGTCGCATCGTGCGTTTGCATGTAAGATTGCACCAAAAGTCCATCGTTGATTTTGAGTTGCGCATTGAATCCCACAGAGCGATAGGGTGGGAGGAATGTTTTTTCGTCTTCAATCCAACGAGCCGGAGAATGGTGGGTGATGAAGCCGCCGAAGTTGGGCAAAATCACGCAATCATTTTCCAAAAGCAGGGATTCGATGTGGTTTATCAACTCTTTCATGCTGCAAAATTAATCTTTTATTTGGATTAACGAGACTTTTTTGACGGATTTATTTGGCTTTCGGTCGAAAAAAGAGATTTTGCGGCTGTTTTTTGGAAAATGAATCTTTGAATTACGAGGAAAAGGAGTTGCGTCTTTTTTTTCTGTTGCTTGCTCCCGAAAATCTGCGGCTTGCGCATAAAAATCTGCTGCCTTGCGGAGCAATTTTTGCCGTGCAGCAGACGAACTTCTGCTGCACGGCGGACGGAACTCTGCTGCACGGCAGATTTTCGGGAGCAAGCAGCAAAAATATTCTTCCTGCAGACTCCTTGTTTTTTCTCCTCTTTTCACTTTGATAACTCCCTCGCAAGTGTCTGTTTGCGAAAGTTGATATATATATAATAAGGTATAGGAGTGTGGAATGCTCTCGGAAGAGAGACGAATGTCCGGAATATAAGCTACGGAACACCCTTAAAAATCTTAATTTCGGCTTGATTTAAGTCAAAAATATGTTATAAAACATGTTTTTTGTGGCTTAAAGAGGGGTTAATTGTTCTGTTAGTTGTATCTTTGCAGCCGTTTTCAGCGCCGTTTGCGGTTCGAAAACAATAATGAACGTTGTCTGCATAGACCGTTTTTCATCGGAAAAATCAGGATGCAGGCACATAGTATGAACCAAAACCGAATTACATGAAGTATGTAAAGTGGCTTTTTGTTGTATTATTCGTTTGTTCTTTTATTTCGTTTGTCGATAAAGACAAAGTGACCGGTGGATGGAATGTGGGCGACAAAGCTCCGATTTTTATGCTGCCGGCAAAGGATGGAAATCAGGCATTAAGCTTGAAAGATTTGCGTGGAGAGTACGTATTGCTGAGCTTTTGGGCCGGCTATGATGCTCCATCGCGTATGAGTAACCTCCGGTTGTGTCAGGCTCTGCGTGACTTGGACAAAAGGAGTGTACGAATGGTTTCAGTATCGTTTGATAAATATGCTTCGGTATTTGCCGAAACCGTTCGGGAGGACGGAATAGACCCGGCGGTCTGTTTTGTTGATGTGAAAGGAGAAGCTTCCGGTATTTTCAAGAAGTATCGTTTGAAAAAGGGCTTCCGTAACTATCTGCTGAACGACAAGGGAGTGATTATTGCCAAAGACGTGACGGCAGAAAATATTTCGGAATATCTTCCGTAGAGTTTCGAAATAGAAGGTGAGAAGAATAAAAGAGCAAAAAATAGAACAAAAAGAAAGGAGTCACCCGGCAACAAGCGGGTTACTCCTTTTTTATTTTCTACCCCAATCGGTCATTGGGGCTATTTGGGTGCTTTGATGTAGAGATATACGGCAATGGCGGTATAAAGCAGGTTCGGAATCCATACGGCAATAATCGGTGGCATGTTTCCGTTGACGGCAAAAGTCGATGATACCGTTTGGAAAAGTATGTATGAAAAGCTCAAACCGAGTCCGATTCCCAAGTGAAGTCCCATTCCTCCCTTGGTTTTTCGTGAAGAGAGTGCCAGTCCGATGGTGGTAAGTATGAACGAAGCAAACGACATGGCGATACGTTTGTGATACTCGATTTCAAACTCCTTGATGTTGGCGAATCCGCGTTGCTTTTGCTTGTTGATGTATGCTTTTAGCTCCGGGCTTGTCATGGTTTCCTGCTGGTTACGCGTGATTAGGAAATCGGATGGCTCCATCACGATGGTTGTGTCCAGACGACTTCCGCTGCTGATTTTTTCGTTTAAGTCCGTAAATTCGCGGATTGTGTAGTCCTTGGCTTTCCATCGGTACTTTTGTCCGCCAATGGTGTCGTAGGTAATGGAACGGGCTGTCATATGCGACACCATTTTCTTGTCCACGAACTTGTCGAGTGAGAAGCGGTAACCGGTTTTGTTGTAGTTCTCGAACCGCTCGATGTATGCGATGACGCCGGTATCGACCTCCAATTGGATGTTCCGTGCATAGTCAACCTTCTTTTTGCGGCGATACTTGCTTTCGAAATCAAGTCGGGTTTGGCTTCCTTCCGGTATGATGTATGCTCCGAGTCCGTAGGTGATTAAGGCAATGATGGCCGCAGAAATCATGTAGGGGCGCATTAATCTCTTAAAGCTCATTCCGCATGAAAACATGGCGATAATCTCGGAATTTTCTGCCAGTTTGGACGTGAAAAAGATAACAGCGATGAACACAAACAGCGAGCTGAAAAGATTCGCAAAGTAGGGGATAAAGTTCAAATAGTAGTCGAAGATGATGGCTTTCAAAGGGGCTTTGTTCGCTACGAACTTGTCGATGTTTTCGTTGATGTCGAATACGACAGCGATTGACAAAATCAAAACGATGGCAAAGAAGTACGTACCTAGAAACTTGACGATGATGTACCAATCTAACTTCTTGATGAAATTTATTCGGAACGGTATTTTCATTTTCTTCAGTTGACGTTGATTTATAACCGTGTGGAAAGACGCTGTACCATCATGGGTTTCCATGTGGAGAAGTCTCCGGCAATAATGTGTTTACGTGCTTCACCGACCAACCAGAGGTAAAAAGCAAGATTGTGTACCGATGCAATTTGCATTGCCAGTAACTCTTGTGCATGGAACAGGTGGCGAAGATAAGCTTTGGTGTAGAGTGTGTCAACCACAGAGGCTCCATCGGCTTCAATGGGTGAGAAGTCTTCTTCCCACTTCTTGTTTTTCATGTTGATGATGCCTTCTTTTGTAAATAGCATACCGTTTCGGCCGTTTCGCGTAGGCATGACACAGTCGAACATGTCAACTCCCCGTTCGATTGCTTCGAGTAGATTGACCGGAGTTCCTACTCCCATCAAATAACGCGGCTTGTCTGTCGGCAGAATCTCGTTGACAATCTCAATCATTTCGTACATCTTTTCGGTCGGTTCACCTACAGCCAATCCGCCAATGGCATTTCCATCGGCTTCCTTAGAGGCTATAAATTCAGCCGAACGGCGGCGTAAGTCGGGATAGACACAGCCCTGTACGATGGGGAACAGGGATTGATTATATCCATATTTGGGTTCGGTTTCATGAAATCGGGTTAAACAACGATCCAGCCAACGGTGGGTCAGCTCCATTGATTTCTTTGCATAGGTGTAATCCGCATCTCCGGGAGTGCATTCGTCAAAAGCCATCATGATGTCCGCCCCGATAGTCCGCTCTATGTCCATAACCTTTTCCGGAGTAAAGAGATGCTTGGAACCATCAATGTGTGACCGGAACTCAACGCCCTCTTCCCGCATTTTGCGAATGCCGGATAAAGAGAAGACTTGGAATCCTCCACTGTCGGTAAGCATGGGACGGTCGAAGCCGTTGAACCGATGCAGTCCTCCGGCTTTCTCTAACACATTGAGACCGGGACGAAGATAAAGATGGTACGTGTTTCCCAATATTATCTGCGCTTTAATATCTTCTTTCAACTCTGTCAGATGGACTCCTTTTACAGATCCGATGGTTCCGACAGGCATAAAGATGGGAGTCTCAATCTCCCCGTGATCGGTTGTTATTAGTCCGGCTCGTGCCTGGCTACGAGAATCGGTATGTTGTAACTTGAATTTCATTTTTATTCGATTGAGGAAGAGGAAATGCAGAAGTCTATGGCTCCTTCGACTTTCTCCGGCAGTAATGCGATACTAAACACTTCTTTGACATTGGTTACATAATGGAACGTTAATCCTTTCAAATAGAATTCCGGAATTTCTTCAATATTCTTTTTATTCTCCTGACAAAGGATTATTTCTTTAATTCCTGCTCGTTTGGCAGCTAAGATTTTCTCTTTTATGCCTCCGACAGGAAGAACCTTGCCTCGCAACGTAATTTCTCCGGTCATTGCAAGATTGGCTTTCACCTTGCGTTGTGTTAAAGCCGAGGCTAAAGAAGTGGCCATCGTAATTCCTGCTGATGGTCCATCCTTTGGAATGGCTCCTTCCGGTACGTGAATATGTATGTTCCAATTGTCGAAAATCTCGTTGTCGATGTTTAATAAGTGGGTATGCGCTTTGATGTATTCGAGGGCTAACATGGCAGATTCTTTCATGACATCGCCTAAATTTCCGGTAAGCGTCAGCTTTCCTCCTTTTCCTTTGCTTAAACTTGTTTCTACAAAAAGGATTTCACCGCCCACGGCAGTCCATGCTAATCCTGTAACGACTCCGGCATAATCATTTCCTTGGTAAATATCCCGACTGTATTCGGGAACTCCTAACAACTCGCGAACATTGTCCTGCTTGATGTCGCGGTGGATGCTATAGCCTTGGGTTGCATAATCTTTGGCAACCTTGCGCATTAATTTTCCTATTTTCTTATTTAATTCTCGAACTCCACTTTCACGAGTGTGAGATTCAATAATGTATTCGATTGCGGCCTTGTTTAATTTTATGTCTCTCTTATTATGGCCTACATTTTCGATTTCTTTTGGAATCAAATGGCGTTTGGCTATTTCTATTTTCTCTTCAGTAATGTATCCGCTTACTTCGATTAGTTCCATACGGTCTAATAGCGGTGCCGGAATTGTATTCAGATTATTGGCAGTAGCTATGAACATAACTTTGGAAAGGTCGTAATCAACATCAAGGAAGTTATCGTGGAATGCATTGTTCTGTTCCGGATCCAAAACTTCAAGAAGAGCGGATGATGGGTCGCCGTTGTTTGTCATCTGTGAGATTTTGTCAATCTCATCAAGGATAAATACCGGATTGGAAGACCCGGCTTTTGCTATGCTCTTGATAATACGTCCGGGCATAGCTCCTATATAAGTTTTTCGATGCCCGCGAATTTCAGCTTCATCGTGTAATCCTCCCAATGAAATGCGGACATATTTTCGTTTCAGAGCATTGGCTATTGATTTTCCGAGTGAGGTTTTTCCTACTCCCGGAGGTCCATACAGACAAAGAATGGGGGATTTTAAATCTCCGCGCATTTTAAGTACAGCAAGGTACTCCAAAATTCGTTCTTTTACTTTCTCTAGACCATAATGGTCACGATTAAGTGTTTTTTCGGCATTGGTAAGATTCAGATTGTCGGTTGTATATTCATTCCAAGGTAAACTCAACATTGTTCCTAAATAGTTGAGTTGTACATTATAATCGGGGGATTGTGGATTCAAACGTTCTAATTTAGCCAATTCTTTATCAAAAATGGATCTGATTTCCTTACTCCACTTTTTATTGTCGGCTTGTTTTGTCATTTCGTTGACCTCTTGATTTTGTGCACTTCCTCCTAGCTCATCTTGGATGTTTTTAATTTGCTGTTGGAGGAAATATTCTTTTTGTTGTTGGTCGATTTCCTCTCTGGTCTTCATCTGGATGTTAGCTTTCAGGGTTGCTAACTGTACTTCTCTGTTTAAAAGTGATAAAAGGTCGTATGAGCGTGCAAGAAGTGAATCCTTTTCTAATAGTTTAATCTTCTCAACGATTGAAAAAATAAGGTTTGCCGCTATAAAATTGACCAAAAACATTTTGTTTGAAATGTTTTTGATTGCGAAGATGGCTTGCGATGGATAATCTGCCGTCTTTAAATATTCAATGGCTACTTCTTTGCAATTTTCTACAACGGCTTCAAATTCCCGGCTATGGGTTTCGGGTAAAATTTCACGTAATTTTTCAACTTTTCCCAAATAAAAAGGAGAAACTTGCTTAATCTCTTCTAATTGTATACGTGCCATTCCTTGTAGGATGACGGTTGTACTGCTATCTGGCATTTCAAGGATTCTAACGACCTTGGCTGCCGTTCCTATAGGGTATAAATCAGTTCTACTAGGAAGTTCTTGTTCTGGTTTTATTTGAGTGAAAGTTGCAATTTTTAGTCCGTTCTTGAAAGCATGCTTGACTAGCTTAAGGGATGAATGGCGTCCTATTGAAATCGGTAATACAATACCAGGATATAATACCATATTTCGTAAAGGTAATAAGGGAAGAGTTTCGTCTATCTCTTCTTCAAAAATTTGTTCTTCGTTCCCGTCAAAGTCTGCAATCAGTGAAAATGATGATCCTCCTTCATTTGCGTCTTCTATTTCGCTTAAATATCTTCTTTTCATTCTTCTAAAAACTTCTATTAGTACCGTTTTGATGTATGTTTTTCTCTAAAAGAAAAAATAGCGGTGCAAAGTTAATCATTTCCCCTCAAAATAGGGGGTGCTTTCCTCTGAAATATGTAAAAGATATGCCAAAATGTGTGATATAATGTGTTTATATGGGTAAATATTCTCTTTTTCTTGTAGCTTTGTAGCGGCAAAATTTTAAATGAATTGATTAATGTAATTTATGGCGAATTCATATTTCCAATTTAAGCAGTTTGTTGTATATCACGACCGTTGTGCGATGAAAGTTGGTACAGATGCAGTTTTATTGGGTAGTTGGTTGCGTTTGGATGGAGCCAAACGTTTGTTAGATATAGGTTGTGGATCCGGTGTTATAGCTTTGATGGCAGCTCAAAGATGCAAAGGAGAGATTTTAGGGGTTGAGATTGATTGTGATGCAGCTGCTCAAGCTTTAGAAAATATGTCGAATTCTCCTTGGAGCAATCGCTTAAGTGTGATGTGTACGGATATCCGTTCTTTTTATTCTGAAGAAAAATTTGATGTGATATTTTCCAATCCCCCTTATTTTATTAATTCGTTGAAATCTCCGGTAGAAAAGCGGACATTGGCGCGTCATACGGATGGTTTGACTTTTGATGAATTAATGTCTGCGGTTTCGTCATTGCTTTCTCCGGGTGGCGAGTTTTCTTTGATAGTTCCAATGAATCTTGTTAGTGCGATAAAAGCAGCTGCAATTTCTCATTTACTTTATCTCTCTCGCGAAACAATCGTTTATACGAAATCAGGAGTATCTCCTAAACGAGCAATGTTGGCTTTTCGTAATGTATTGGAAAATGTGCAGGTGGAAACAGAAGAGTTGGTATTGGAACAATCTTTAGGCATTAAGAGTGATACATATTTACAAATGACAAAAGATTTTTATCTATGACTATTTTTTCTTTAATTTACGTAAAAATTCTTTGTTAATAACTAGTAATCGTCTATTACGTGCTACAATGTCTTCAGCAATAGCATCGCCTATTGGTTTAAGCTCATGAAAAGAATCAATGATGTTTTGCCATATATTAGTATTGCCGGCTATGAATTCTTTAGGTTCTTTAGCTACAACGTTTAATCCTTTTTCTATTATTTCAATATCAAGATCAGCCTCGGCCATGATGGGATCGCCATCGTAGTGGATTACTCCCGGTTTATTCCGGTGTATGCGAATTTTTTTACTTCGCATAGTTTTTATTCTGCTGTTCTGGTCAATGGTTCCATTGAATAGTTGAATTGAAATAGAGGCAGCGTCTAACATCGTAAATGGTTCCATAATCGTGATATCCATCAACCCATCGCATAGTGAGGCTTTAGGGGCAATGTATGCGTTATTCCCGTATTGGGATGCGTTTGCGCAAGTGATTAAGAATGCTTGATAACGTTGTGTTCCGTCTTCGTTTTCGATTTCATAAGTTTCCGGCTTGTAACGAAGCCCTTCCAATAAAGTGTTTTCCAAGTATGTAACTAAGCCGCGTTTCCCTGATTCAGCGAATTTCATGCTGACAAAAGCATCGAATCCAACTCCGCATGTACAAAAATAGGGTATTCCGTTTATTTTTCCATAGTCAATAGGAGTTATGACCCCATCGTTAAGGATGTTTATAGCTCCTTTTATATCCATTGGGATTTGTAAATGCCGAGCCAATCCGTTTCCGGAACCGCATGGGATGATGCCAAGTGCTGTTGATGTATGTATCAAAGAACGAGCTACTTCATTAATACTTCCATCTCCTCCTACCGCAACGACAACATCCGTCTTTTCTGCAACTTTTTCTGCTGCGATGACAGAGGCGTGACCTGCGTATTGTGTAGCAATAATACGGTAATCGTATATATCCTTATTGATATATTCCCGAATCTTGCGCGTGATTCCTTTTTTGTTTTGGGCTCCTGAGATAGGATTGACAATGAAAACTATTTTTTTCTTGCTATTCATATTCGTAATTGGCCATTTAAATGCAAAGATAATCTTTCTTTTTTAGTTGGGCTCTACTTTTGTTATTGTTTTAAGTGAATTCTTATTTTTTTTTAGCCAATCCATCGCAATTATAATAAATATTAGTTATCTTTGCGGCCTGTTTTGATGTTACCTAGCATCGGTGTACGTAAAAATGTTTACAAAAAAAGTAGGATTAAAGCCTGCAAGAATCAAATAGAAATGGGATTTTTACAAGACAAATTTGCGAGTTATGATATTCCCCAGCAATTTATGGCAAAGGGGGTTTATCCTTATTTTCGCACGATAGACAGTCACCAAGATACGGAGGTGATGATGGATGGCAAGCGGGTCTTGATGTTTGGATCGAATGCCTATTTAGGGTTAACCTATGATGAACGTATTGTGAAAGCCGCAATAGCAGCTACAGAGAAGTATGGAACCGGTTGTGCCGGTTCTCGTTTATTGAATGGAACGCTTGATATCCATGTGGAATTGGAGCGAGAGTTGGCGGCTTTTGTAGGGAAAGATGATGCCTTGTGCTTTTCAACCGGTTTCACAGTAAACGAAGGTGTTATTCCGCAACTTGTGGGACGTAGTGATTATATCATTTGTGACGATCGTGACCACGCTTCCATTGTGGATGGTCGTAGATTGTCGGCTGCAACTCAATTGAAATATAAGCATAACGACATGGAAGATTTGGAGAAGAAACTCCAGAAATGTGAACCGGATGCAGTGAAGTTGATTGTGGTTGATGGTGTCTTCTCTATGGAAGGAGATTTGGCGAATTTGCCGGAGATTATTCGTTTGAAGAAGAAGTATAATGCTAGTATTTATGTAGATGAAGCTCATGGAGTGGGCGTGTTTGGTCGTCAGGGACGTGGTGTTTGTGATCATTTCGGCGTAACGGACGATGTAGACCTTATCATGGGTACGTTCAGCAAGTCTTTAGCTTCAATAGGAGGTTTTGTTGCCGGAGATAAGGAGGTGATAAATTGGTTGCGCCATACATCTCGCTCCTATATATTCCAGGCCAGCAGTACGCCGGCTGCAACGGCTGCGGCTCGTACGGCTCTTCGGATTTTGCAGGATGAGCCGGAGCGAATTGAAGCTTTGTGGAACATAACGAACTATGCATTGAAATTATTCCGCGAAGCCGGATTTGAGATTGGCGATACGGAGTCTCCGATAATTCCGCTTTATGTTCGTGATACGGAGAAAACTTTTACAGTTACCAAGCTTGCTTTTGATGAGGGTATAGTCATCAATCCGGTTATTCCGCCGGCATGTGCTCCACAAGATACGTTGGTTCGTGTTGCGTTGATGGCCACTCATACGAAAGATCAGGTTGACATGGCTGTAGAGAAGTTGGCAAAATGTTTCAAGCAGTTGGATATTATTAAATAGTAGTAGATTATCTATTTTTTAAAAGACTAAATCAATAAAGGGAGTTACTTTTTATGAAGTAGCTCCCTTTATTTTTGAGTTT